>JAZSNX010000158.1:0-8019 GCA_045536665.1 Eubacteriales bacterium | reverse complement strand
GCATATCGCCCGCCACGCGCTCCATTCCTATCAGCTATGCTTTCCGCACCCCTCTGACGGACACACGGTAAGCGTCACCTCGCCTATCCCAGACGATATGCGCTCGCTCGCGGAGCGAGTTCTCGGAGAGTCGCTCAACACGCTCAGCGAGGACGTAAAGAAAACAATACTCCCCATCAAAGAGGAAAAAACATGAAATTTGCTCTATTCTCAAAAAGACAGTCCGGGAATACAGACAAGAAAAAAGAGAAAATACGGCTTCGCCTGCCGAAGGCGGTAAAGATAATATACGCCGTGGCGGCTGCTTGCCTGCCCATTTATATAGCTTTTTTGTTCAGCGAGCGCTTTGCCGACTTTTTTAACAGATACGTAAGCTCGATAGTCAGAGCAGTCCTTGCGCATCTCACAAGCTGGCTGCCGTTCTCCTTTGCGGAATTCTTTCTGTTGCTGATACCCATATGGATAATACTTATCTCCCGCGCGGTGCTAAAGCGCTACGGAGATTCTCTATCGGAGACGCTCAGTGCCGCCGTGTGCGTGCTGTCGGCTCTCGCGCTGGTATTCTCGACCTTTACCGTCGGCTTTGCTCCCGCTTACAGAGGAAGCACGCTTGACAAAAAGCTTGAGATAGAGCGTACTGAGGTAAGCGCCGAGGAGCTTTACCAAACATCTCTCATACTTGTCGACAAGCTAAAGGAGGAGGTCCACGGCGTCGCATACGCCAACGATGGCTTTTCTGTAATGCCTTACAGCCGCTCCGAGATGAACGACAAGCTTCTCGACGCATTCGACAAGACCTCTGACCAATATGATTTTATCCAGCGGCTCTCCAGCCGTCTCAAGCCCGTGATGATAAGTAAGGCTATGTCCTACACGCATATAACGGGAGTATACACCTTTTTCACGGGAGAGGCTAATATCAACGTTGATTTCCCCGACTACACCATTCCGTTTACAGCCGCTCACGAGCTTTCGCATCAGCGTGGTGTCGCGCGCGAGGACGAGGCGAATTTTGTCGCATATCTCGTCTGCTCCGCCTCTGACGACAGCTATATACGCTACACGGCGTATCTTAATCTGTATGAATACGTAGCTTCGGCGCTCGCGCAGACAGATACGGAGCTTTATATGAGGTCGTATTCAAAGCTGCCCTTGTGCGTAAAGCAGGAGCTCGCGGCATATTCACAGTTCTTTAAGCAATATGCCGATTCCACCGCCTCAGAGGTCTCCGAAACGGTAAACAACACCTTTCTGACCATTCACGGCACGGAGGGCACTAAGAGCTACGGTATGGTGGTAGACCTCGCGGTAGCATATTACAGAGGTCAAAGAGACTAAAAACGCTTCTATATTCCACACCCTGACGAATATTATTATATAAGACTGACTAAACAAAACGACGGAGGAGCATATGGAAAAGCTGATCATCCGTGGCGGTAAGCCGCTTTACGGTGACGTGGATATAAGCGGAATGAAAAACTCCGCGCTACCCATAATTTTCGGCACTATCGTCACGAACGATATATGCACGATAGGAAACGTGCCCGACGTAAGCGATATTTCCCTTGCGCTTGATACGCTCAAAACGATAGGCGCTAAGGTACGCTTCGTAAACACGGACACGGTGATGATAGATACACGCGGCGTCAAGATGAAGAGTCCGCCGCTCGAATACGTAAGCAAGATGAGGGGCTCTACCTATCTGATCGGCGGTATGCTCGGCCGATTTGGCGAGGCGCTCGTCGGCTATCCCGGTGGCTGTGACTTCGGAACGAGGCCGATAAACCAACACATCAAGGGCTTTGAGCTGCTTGGCGCGAAGGTCGAATACGGCGCTGACGGTAACATACACGCGGTAGCGCCCAACGGTCTTAAGGGTAATTTTATATATTTCGATATCGCGTCGGTGGGCTCTACCATCAACGTGATGCTTGCGGCGATATTTGCCGAGGGCACTACGGTAATCGAGAACGCCGCCCGTGAGCCTCATATAGTCGACACGGCAAGCTTTCTCAACGCCTGCGGAGCGAACATCTCGGGCGCGGGAACGAGCATGATAAGGATACAGGGCGTAAATTCGCTTCACGGCTGTAATTACGACCTTGCCCCCGATATGATAGAGGCGGGAACGTATATGGCGGCGGCAGCCGCGGCAGGCGGAAGAGTAACGATAAGACGAATAATTCCAAAGCATATGGAATCTGTTTCCGTAAAGCTACGCGAGATAGGACTTGCGCTTGAAGTAGGAGACGATTACATAACCGTAAATTCTCAAAGGAAATACAGAGGCACGGATATACAGACAAATCCCTACCCCGGATTTCCCACGGATATGCACCCTCAGTTTACGTCCATGCTCTGCCTCGCAAGCGGCGTGAGCACGATTACCGAGCGTGTTTGGAACGGGCGCTTCAAGTACGCCGACGAGCTCTCCAAGATGGGAGCAAGAATAGATATAGTTGACAATACGGCGCATATAAACGGAGTTTCCTCTCTGCGCGGAGCATCGGTCAGAGCGACCGACCTCAGAGCGGGCGCGTGCCTCGTTATAGCGGCGCTTGCCGCTCAAGGCGAAAGCCATATAACAGGACTTGAGTTTATAGACCGCGGATACTCCGACCTTGTCGAAAAGCTCAAGGGCTTGGGCGCTGATATCAGAAGAGTTGAATAGCTGTTTGTGCTTGAGCTTTTTGGGGAAAACTTCTTGAAAGAAGTTTTCCCCAAATCCCTTTCAAGAACTTTGAAGAAAGGATTTCGGCTCGGCATCCGTAGGTGTGTTGATTATATTAACGTTGGCAATTACAACGTTCACTTATCGTCAACGAAAAACACAGCTCCAACATACCTACAAATACTAATTTAAGATTGTTTCCATATAGCTTTTAAAGCCTTATTTTACTCTTTGTCGGCTCTGCGAATAGCCCTGCGGGTTAAGTGATATATTAAATATCAATGAAAGATTTGTTATTTTTTTGCCGTCAATATATACAAATCGGCGAAAATATGTTGACAACTCAACAAAAATGTGTTATGCTTATACTGGAAATTAATGCGAAGGGAGGCTCATTGGTGGAGCACGATAGGCTCGAATCGTTTATGGCTCATGTGACAAGCGCGTCACGAAGCATTACAAAGATCAAGGCTCGCGGTATGTCAAACTACAATCTTGGAAGCACGCATACTGCCTGCTTGCGCGTGCTTTTCAATTCACGAAGCGGACTTACTCGTACACAGCTTGCTAAAAAATGCGAGCTCGACAAATCACAGATCTCAAGAATAATCAACGAGCTTGAGGAAAAGGGCTACGTTAGCGAGAGCGCTGAGACCACAAGCTACAAGCGAAAGATCTCTTTGACTGACGAGGGCGCGAAAATAACGGCGGAAATAAACCGCCTTGTGCTCAATATCAACGATTCCGTCAGCGGAGAGATATCATCGGAGGATATTGAAACTTTTTATAAGGTATTCGGCGTTATATGCTCGAATTTGAAACAAGCCGAGGATTACTTTGATACAAAAAGCGGCTCTTCCTCGGTAAACGAATGAAAGGTGTATTGATATGAATAACGGAAATAGATCAACAGGCGTAGTAAAAAAAGAGGTCAAAATGATAAAAAGACCTAAAACGGAAAGAAAGTATGAAAGAGTGCTTGACTCGTATGACCTTTGCAGAATAATAGCAAAGCACGGCGATAGGATAGCGTTCTCGTATTACGACAAGAACAGAAATCTGTGTCATCTTTCCTACGCGAGATTTTATAACAGAATAGTAAGAACGGCGGCAGGACTTACACAGCTCGGCCTTGCGGGCAAAAAGATAGCTATTGTGGGAGAGACGTCTACGGCTTGGCTCGCGTCCTATCTCGCTATCCTCACAATAGGCGGCGTAGCCATTCCTATGGATAAGGAGCTTGAGCCTTCCGCTATCATCGGTCTGCTTGAGAGCGTTGACACCGACGCTATAATCTATTCAAGCCACTTCAACGGAAAGCTTGCGGGCAAGGTCAGCGCCGACAGCTCGCTTAAGCGCTTTATTCCCATCGACCCCGATGAGCAGGAGCTTTCCCAGCCCGGCACGATAGCTTACAGAGCTATGAGAGCTCGCGGAAAGCTGGACGTTGACGCGGGCAGATTCAGACTCTCCCCCGTTGAGAGCAGAGAAAAAATGGCAGAGATGCTGTTTACCTCTGGTACTACAGGCTCTTCAAAGTGCGTTATGCTCAATCAGAAAAATATATTCGCCGTGGTAAACTCCGCGCTTCAGAGCGTTGACTTCTGTCCCGACGACGTTATCGTCTCTGTCCTCCCCGTTCACCATACGTATGAGCTTGCTATTCTTCTTTGCGAGCTCGACCTCGGTGTGCGTGTTTGTATCAACGACTCACTCACGCGCGTTCTCAAGAACTTCCAGACCTTTAAGCCTACGGGACTTATCCTCGTTCCCCTCTTTGTGTATACGATGTACAAGAAGATATGGGCAGAGGCTAAGAAAAAGGGCAAGGACAAAAAGCTCAAGGCAGGTATCGTTGCTTCTCACGCGATGCGCAAGATAGGTATTGACAGAAGACGCGCGGTATTCTCCGACGTCCTCGACGCATTCGGCGGCAGACTGTCAAAGATAGTATGCGGCGGCGCGGCGCTCAACCCCAAGATGATAGAATTCTTCGATAGCATCGGTATAGAGATATGCGAGGGCTTCGGTATCACCGAGTGCGCTCCTCTCACCTTCGTTACCCCCTACTATGCCCGTAAGATAGGCTCGGTAGGCCCTGCTGTTCCCTGCTGTCAGGGTAGGATCGACGGCACTACCGTCGGCTCGCACGGATATCTCGAGGGCGAGATACAGATCAAGGGCGACAACGTAATGCTCGGATACTACAACAATCCCGAGGCTAACGAGCTCGCGTTCACGGACGACGGCTGGTTCAGAACGGGCGATATCGGATATATGGACGACGACGGCTACTTCTACGTAACGGGAAGACTTAAGTCTGTTATCGTTCTTGAAAACGGTAAGAACATCTTCCCTGAGGAGATAGAGGAATATCTGGCTGACATTGAGCTCATCGCCGAAAGCGTTGTAGTCGGACGTCAGAGCGGCTCTACGGTCAATCTCGTGGCTATCGTCTACCCGAATATGACAATGTTCAAAGAAAACGCTTCCTCCTCGGTTATGCTCAGCGCCATCGAGAAGCAGATAAATATGCTCAACAAGCGCCTGCCCTCTCATAAGCAGATAAAGAAGGTGGAGCTTCGTGAGGTAGAATTTGAAAAGACCTCCTCAAGAAAGATCAAGAGATATCTTGTTAAATAATAGCTAAAGCATCGACTACACCAAAGAGGGGCGTAAAGCGCTTGGCTTTATGACCTCGCTAAAGAAAGGAAAACAATATGCGTGATTACGTAATTCTGACCGATTCGGGAACGGATCTGTCCGCCAAAATGGCACAGCAGCTTGACATTGAGATACTTGACCTTATGGTCATTATGGAAAACGATGCTCCCAAGCCCAACAGCACAGTCGACCCCAAGGAGTTTTACAGCTTCTTGCGTGAAAAGCATACGGCTACCACGTCGGCTATAAACAGCGACACCTTTACGGAGACTATGGAAAAGATAATAAACGATGGCAAGGATGTTATCTATCTCGGATTTTCATCCGGTCTTAGCAACACCTACAACGCGGGCAGACTTGCCGCCGAGGAGCTCTCCGAAAAGTATCCCGACAGCAAGATATACGCTATTGACACGCTTTGCGCGTCGCTCGGTGAGGGTATGCTCGTTTATCTCGCCGCGAAGAAAAAGCAGGCGGGAGCTACCATCGACGAGCTGCGTGACTACGTTGAGAGCACCAAGCTCCACCTTTGCCATTGGTTTACTGTCGAGGACCTTATGTTCCTCAAGAGAGGCGGCAGAGTAAGCGCCGCTACGGCTGTTGTCGGAACTATGCTCAACATCAAGCCCGTTATGCACGTTGACAACGCGGGCAAGCTTATAAAGATGGGGACGGCAAGAGGCAGAAAGGCATCTATCGATGCGCTCCTCGAAAAGACAAAGGCGACAGTTACAGAAACGGACGTTATGTTCATCTGCCACGGCGATTGCGTAGATGACGCTAACTACCTTGCGGGACGCCTCAAGAGCGAGCTCGGTGTCAAGGAAGTCATCATTGATTATACAGGAGTGGTCATCGGCTCTCATTCAGGCCCCGGAACACTCGCAGTATTCTATATTGGAACAGAGAGGTAATTTATTATGAAGCTTGATGGACCCGCACTATACGCTATGCTGTTGTCTGCGGCAAACGCGCTTGACAACAACAAGGTAGCTATAAACAATATGAACGTGTTCCCCGTCCCCGACGGAGATACGGGAATAAATATGGCTCTTACACTCAATGCCGTAAAGAGCATCGATGAGGACACCACACACGCGAAGGTATCCGAGCTTTCTAAGAAGATAGCTTCTCTTATCCTTCGCGCCGCAAGAGGTAACTCGGGCGCTATCATCTCCCTTTTCTTCAGAGGAATGTCAAAGGCATTCTGCGACGTTGAGGAGATAGACACGACAGACGTAGCGCGCGCCTTCAGGAAAGGCACGGACGAGGCATACAGAGCCGTTATGAATCCCACCGAGGGAACTATACTCACAGTTATGAGACGCTGCGCGGAGGAGGCTGAGCGCGCGGTAGCGGAGAACAAATTCGCGACCGACGACGTAAGAGGTCTGTTCTCGTATATCGTTGACGTCGGAGAGGACGCTCTCGCGCACACACCCGACCAGCTTCCTATCCTTAAGGAGGTAAACGTAGTCGACGCGGGCGGTCTTGGATTTATGACAGCGCTCAACGGTATGCTCGCTTCTCTAAACAACAAGCCCGTTCAGCAGCTTGAGGCGGACGATGAGACAGGCGAGGCTGACTTTACGAGCTTTGATACCGAGGACATCACCTTCCCCTACTGCACTGAGTGCATCGTTGAGAAATTCGACGAATTTATAGGCGAGGGCAAGGCGGACGAATTCCACGAATTCCTCGGCGGTATCGGAGACAGCCTTGTATTTATCGAGGACGAGGCTATAATCAAGGTGCACATTCACACCGACCACCCGGGTCTTGTGCTTGAGAACGCCGGTAAGTACGGTATGTTCGCCACGGTAAAGATAGAGAATATGCGCAAGCAGCATTCCGCTATCGTATCCGACAAGGCAGAGGCAAAGCAGGCGAACGAGATAGCTGCTCCCGAGAAGACCTTTGGCTTCGTAAGCGTTTGTATGGGTCAGGGCATCAAGGATACCTTTATCGATATCGGCGCGGACAACATAATCTTCGGCGGTCAAACGATGAATCCCAGCACACAGGATATTATCGACGGTGTAAATAAGACACCCGCTGAGATAGTTTACGTGCTTCCCAACAACAAGAACATCTATCTTGTCGCGAAGCAGGCGGCAAAGCTTATAAAGGATAAAAAGGTAGTGGTGCTTGAGACACGCAGTGTTCCTCAGGGTATATGCGCAATGCTTGCGTTCGACCCCGAAGCTGACGAGGAAACGAACACGGCGGCTATGACCGAGGCTAAGGCGAACGTTACGAGTATGTCCGTCACCCACGCTGTCAGAAACACAACCATTGGCGGAGAGAAGATAGAGGACGGACAGATGCTCGGTATGGTAGACGGCGCTATCGATTGCGTTGCGGATACGCCCGAGAGCTGTATCGAGAAGCTCACCGAGAAAATGGCGGGAGCTTGTTACATCACTGTATTCTACGGCGAAGAGGTAAATGAGGAGCAGGCGCAAAAGACGCTTGACATCATAAACAACGCCGTTCCCGAGGCAGAGGTAGTCAGCATATGCGGCGGTCAGCCCATTTACAGCTACGTCATTTCGGTTGAAAAGTAAATATATTTTTTGAGGGGCGATTCGTGAATCGCCCCTCAAACTTGTTAAATCCATCTCACAGATAAATCCTAATTTAACTATTATCTCTGTGCCAAAGTCGGATCGTAGCCATGTCGT
>JAZSNX010000141.1:0-28794 GCA_045536665.1 Eubacteriales bacterium | reverse complement strand
TCAACTCCTTTGGCTCACAGAACGACATGGCTACGATCCGACTTGGTATGAGTGGCTGTGGACGCCTATTACCTTTTCGATAAAGTCGTCCTCCTTGGTGGTCATTCCGATAATTCCCTTTCCGCCTCTTCTCTGCGCGGAATAGGTATCTGCGGGCTGACGCTTGATGTATCCCGCGTGCGACATAGTGATAACGCACTCGTGCTTCTCTATAAGGTCCTCAAGGTCGATATCATCGGTTGCCGCAACTATCTCTGTTCGTCTCGCGTCGGAATACTTGCGCTTGATCTCAAGCATCTCATCCTTGATTATCTGCTCTATCTTGGCAGGGTCCGCAAGTATACCCTCAAGCTCAACGATTATCGCGTGAAGTCTTGCGAGCTCGTCCTCTATCTTGTCTCTCTCCATTCCCGTCAGCTTTCCAAGCGTCATCTCAACTATTGCCTGCGCCTGCGCGTCGGAGAGCTGGCGAACGTTTCCAAGCTCGTTCTCATAGCCGTCCTTATACGTTACCGTAAAGAACTCGTCCATAAGTCTCTGCTTTGCCTCGGGAATAGACATAGACGTCTTCATTATCTCAATGATTCTGTCGATATTGTCTATCGCTATGTGGTAACCCTCGAATATATGAGCTCTTGCCTTTGCCTTTTCAAGCTCAAACTGCGTTCTGCGGTATATTACCGACTTCTGATGGTCGATGTAATGGTCAAGTATCTGCGGCAAGGACAATACCTTGGGCTCGTTATTTACGAGTGCAAGCATATTTATAGCGCAGGTATCCTGCAGCTGAGAATACTTATAGAGCTGGTTGAGAATTACCTGACCGTTAGCGTCTCTTCTGTGCTCGATAACGATGCGCATACCGTCTCTGCCCGATTCGTCGCGCATCTCCGTGATGCCCTCTATTCTCTTTTCGTTGACAAGACCCGCGATAGACTCGCACAGCATACTCTTATTAACTCCGTAAGGTATCTCCGTTACGATTATTCTATGCTTGTCCTCATCGATTTCTGCCTTCGCTCTTACTATAACTCTTCCCTTACCTGTCGTGTACGCCTGAATGATACCGTTCACACCGTAAACGGTGGCGCTGGTCGGAAAGTCTGGACCCTTGACGTATTCCATAAGGTCAAGGACCTCACAATCGGGGTTATCCATACGGTAGATAGTCGCGTCGATAACCTCACCGAGATTGTGGGGAGGAATGTTGGTCGCCATACCGACAGCGATACCCATAGCTCCGTTCACAAGCAGGTTGGGGAAACGTGAGGGTAATACCTTGGGCTCTTTGAGACGGTTATCAAAGTTAGGAGCAAAGTCAACCACCTCTTTCTCCAGATCCTTCATAAGCTCGTCGGCGATCTTTGCCATTCTCGCCTCAGTATAACGGTAAGCAGCCGCGCTGTCTCCGTCCACCGAACCGAAGTTTCCGTGACCGTCAACAAGCGGATAGCGATAGGAGAAATCCTGCGCCATTCTTACCATCGTGCCGTATACGGCGCTGTCTCCGTGAGGGTGATATCTACCAAGCACGTTACCTACGGTGGTAGCCGACTTTCTAAAGGGCTTATCACTTGTCAGATGGTCCTCGTACATAGCGTACATAATTCTTCTCTGACCTGGCTTCATACCGTCTCTTACGTCGGGAAGCGCGCGTGCCGCTATAACGGACATAGAATACTCGATAAAGGAGCGTTTTACCTCCTTTTCCATATCAACGTCAACTATTTTTTGATTTTCAAACGCTAAATTTTCGTTTTCCAATTGATTTCCTACCTTTCGTAAATAGGTTTCCATACAGTTTCAACAGCTTTTACCCATATGGATATGAGCTGTTAAAAGCCTATTCCTTTGTTGTCTCCTGCTACAAAACAGGTACTTTTCTTAAAAGTTTTAAACATACTTTTCCACAACCTGTGGAAAAGGTTTTCCCTACTTTTCTTTTAAAAAAGAAAAGTAGGCAAAAGAAAACTAAACAATAATTTCTTCAAATCCAATAAAAACCGGACAAAAGAAAACTAAACAATAATTTCTTCCAAAACATCAATTTTAAAATTCTTGAAAGGGGTTCTTAGGGGAAAACTTCTTTTAAGAAGTTTTCTCCTAAGCGCGTCCTTTATATATCAAGATTTTCAGCAAATTTTGCGTTAGCCTCGATAAATTCCTTTCTGGGCTCGACCTTATCGCCCATAAGCAAGGAGAACATCTCGTCACAAGCGACGGCGTCCTCGGTGGTGACCTTTAAGAGCGTTCTCTTTTTGGGGTTCATCGTTGTCTCCCAAAGCTGCTCCGCGTCCATCTCACCAAGACCCTTATATCTGTCTGCTTCTACGTTTGGACCGCCTCCAAGCTCTGCTATGCATCTGTCCCTCTCCGCATCTGAGAACGCGTAAAGCTCGGGGCCCTTGCCGCTTCTCTTATATACTCTGTAAAGCGGAGGTTGTGCGAGATATATATGTCCGTCGTCTATAAGCTGACGCATATGTCTGAAAAAGAACGTAAGCAACAGTATACGTATATGCGATCCGTCAACGTCCGCATCCGCCATTATTATTATCTTACCGTATCTGAGCTTATTGATATCAAAGTCCTCTCCTATTCCGCAGCCGAGCGCTTGGATTATAGGAATAAGGGACTGGTTTGAGTATACCTTATCAAGTCTTGTCTTTTCTACGTTGAGCACCTTTCCACGTAAAGGAAGGATCGCCTGGAATTTTGAGTTTCTTCCCTGCGTTGCAGAGCCTCCCGCAGAGTCTCCCTCAACAAGATAAAGCTCTGTAAGCTCTACGTTTCTCTCGTTGCAGTCGCGAAGCTTTCCTGGAAGCGTTGAGCTGCCGAGAAGTCCCTTTCTACGGGTAAGCTCTCTTGCCTTTCTCGCTGCCTCTCTTGCTCGGGATGCCGCAAGAGCCTTTTCAAGAATTGCCTTTGCGCAAGCGGGATTTTCCTCAAAATACTCCGCGAGCTTGGTCTTCATCGTATTGTCTACGAGCGTTCTTATCTCTGAGTTACCGAGCTTTGCCTTTGTCTGGCTCTCAAACTGCGCGTTTTCAAGCTTAACGCTGACTATCGCGCATATACCCTCTTGAACGTCGTCACCCGAAAGATTTTTATCACTGTCCTTCAGTATACCGTTCTTTCGTGCGTAATCGTTGAGCACCTTGGTAAGTCCCGATTTAAAGCCTGTTTCGTGAGTACCGCCCTCGATGGTATTCATATTGTTTGCAAATGTCAGAATAAGAGGATTGTACGAATCGTTATATTGGAGCGCTATCTCAGCGACACTGCTTCCGTTTTCCGCTTTCATATAAATTACGTCGGGGTGTATCAGCTCGCAATGCTTATTTTCATTGAGGTAGGTAACGAAGGTCCTTATACCGCCCTCATAATGATATTCGTTCTCTATGAGCTCCTCGCCTCTTTCGTCGCGAAGAACTATTCTGATACCTCCGTTAAGGAACGCCTGCTCGCGCATACGGTTGGCAAGTATATCGTATTCAAAAACGGTCTCCTCAAATATAGTGGGGTCAGGCTGGAACGTAACCTTTACGCCGTGAGGTCTTTCGGGATATTCTCCCTCGTCACGGAAGGGTCTTGCCACCTTTCCGCGCTCAAATCTCTCGGTATACCTTCTTCCCTCGTAACAGTCGTCAAGCTCTACCCACTCGGAAAGCGCGTTTACGACCGACGCTCCGACTCCGTGAAGTCCGCCCGCTATCTTATATCCGCCGCCGCCGAATTTACCGCCCGCGTGGAGTATGGTATAGACCACCTCAGGCGTGGGTATTCCCTGCTTTGGGTGTATAGCCGCGGGAATTCCACGACCGTTATCCTCAACAGTTATGCTGTTTCCCTTATTTATAGTTACAGTTATCTTATCGCAATAACCCGCCAGAGCCTCGTCTATCGAATTATCCACGATCTCGTACACAAGGTGATGCAAACCGCGTATAGAGGTAGTTCCTATATACATACCCGGGCGCTTTCTTACCGCCTCGAGACCCTCCAACACTTGTATTTGATTTTCATCATAGACCTGATGTGCGTTATTATCCATTTTTTGACCGTCCTTTTTATTAATTGTCTTAATTGCTTATATTTTGTTTTCCGCTATCCTTCCCTTTAAGGCAGAAACCGACAAAGGGGAAAAGCACACCTTACATTCTCCGTGCTCCTCGTATAAAATGAAGGATTTTGGTATTTCATAGGAAGCCGCCTCAACGAGATAATCCTTTTGCATACTGTTAAGAAATTTTCTCGTTATCATCGAAACGGTCGCGTTATCCATCTCAAAGATACCGACTATGCTTGCCGTTCTGATTATTCTGTTATTACCAACGTGTAGGTACATAAGCTCCCCCTTTTTAATATTCTAAGGGTTTTATATCCTTTCGTATCTTCCATCGCTTACCTTTATCTTTACTCCGTCTATTACCGAGGACAAAGCATCCGGCTCACAGGTAGTTATTATGACCTGCTTACCCTTCATTCGATTTATAAGGTAATCTCTTCTCGTGACGTCAAGCTCAGAGAGCACGTCGTCAAACAAAAATACTGGATAATCTCCAAATTCCTCACGGCATATCTCGCCCTCAGCAAGCTTCATAGCAAGCGCTAAAGATCTTTGTTGCCCTTGTGAGGCATAAATTCTCGCGCTTTTGCCGTTTAAGCTGATATCAAGGTCATCCTTATGAGTTCCAAAAAGCGTAGCTCCCGAATAGATCTCACGCTCATGAGAGCCCATCAAAAGCTCAAGATATCTTTGCGCCGTTTTTTTTCTGTCGAGATAATCGTCCTCGGGAAGCCCGGCGTTTCCGTGATATATCACCTTCGGCTGTTCTCCTCCGTCGGTCATCTCGTTAAAAAACTTATTTATATATACCTCAGCTCGCCTTATAAAGCGAAGCCTCATATCCGATATTATAGCCGCCTCCTCAGCGAGCTGCATGCTCCAGAGCTCGACCGTTGAGTCAAATGTCTCTCTATCGGCTATAGCATTCTTTATAAGCGCGTTTCTTTGCTTTAATATATGATTATACTTCTGCAATGAATGTATATACATAGGATACATTCTGCTTATCGCCATATCGAGAAACGCTCGTCTCTCCGACGGACCGTCCTTTATAAGAGACAGATGCTCGGGGCAAAACAAAACACTGCGAAAGCTTCCCATTATATCCGAAAGCTTCTCGGCTCTCACTCCGTTTTTTTCAACGAGCCTTTGCTTATCGTGAAAAATACGAACGTGGATATTCTGATCCCGCTTACTGTCCCTGAAATCAAGGGATATATCCGCGCTATCACAGCCAAAGCGTATCATCTGAGAGGTGAATGCCGAACGAAAGCTTCGTCCTACCGACGCGTAAAAAACAGCTTCAAGCAGATTTGTCTTTCCTTGGGCGTTTTCACCCGCGAGGACGTTTACACCCTCGCAAAACGAAACCTCGGCGTTCTCAATGTTGCGAAAATCTTTTACCGATATGCCCTTACAATACAATTTTTCAATCCTTTGTTCTTACAGGCAGGAGCATAAATATCTCATCGTTAACGTCCTCTCCCTCATCAGCGGGCTGAATATTCATGCTCGTCAGAGGTGAGGAGAGGTTGAGAAGTATCTTTTCGCTGTCACAAGCCTTGATACTGTCCATAAGATACTTATTATTAAACGCTATAACTATATCGTCGCCCTCATGCTCGATAAAGAGCTCCTCATAGGTACTTCCCGCTGCTGAAACGGCGGATATCTTAAGCACGTCTCCCGTTGCCTCAAGCTTTACATGCGAGCGCATGCTTCCCGCTATCTTTTCCTCAGTTACGAGAGCGGCTCTGTCAAGCGCGCTGAGTATCTCTCTCTTGTCTACCTTTACCTGTATCTTGTGTGTCTTTACGATTATTCTATCGTAATCTATATACTCACCCTCAATAAGTCTTGAGAAGAACGTAAGCTCTCCTATAAGCAGAACTATATGCTTTCTCGTTACAAATATCTGTGTGAGAGCGTCAGTATCGTCGGAAAGAAGTTTTGAAAGCTCGTTTACTGTCTTTACCGGAATAATAAACGCATACTCAAGATGGTCCTTACCATTAGTATTCTTATTTACAAGCTCCGTCTTTAAAGCGCACTTAGCAAGCTTGAAGCTGTCGCAGGATACTACCATTACAGTATCGTCGCTTATCCTCATAAACGTACCGTTAAGAACAGCTCTCTGGTCATTTATACCCATTGCGAAGTCTACCTTAGAAAGCATTTCCTTAAGCACCGACTGTCCTACTATAAAGCTTCTGTCACTCGTAAGATCGGGAACTACGGGAAAATCCTCACCTCTGAGAGCGTTCATTTTATGAGAGGAGCGGCCGCTGACGATAGTTGCCGTAAGTTTGTCATCAACCGTGAGCGTTATCTCCTCACCGTCCATAACTCTGAGTGTCTGATTAAACTTCTGAGCGTTTATTATATAGCTTCCTTCTTCAAGGACCTTTGCCTCGATAGTTATCCTTACTCCCTTTTCAAGGTCATAGGTCGTCATTGTACAAACGTCGGGGAACTTAGCCTCTATAAGTATACCTTCGATAGTACTGAGAGTGGATTTGCCAGATACCGCGCACATGAGAGGCGCTACTGCGGCACTTACGGCATTTCTGTTAAATATGATCTTCATAATCTTTCCTTCCTTGTTTTCCACAGGTATTTTCCACACATTACCTATCCGCGTTATCTGCCGCAGGCAGTGACCTGTAAAACAATATAAAATATAATTAAAATAGTATTAGTATTATTAGGGGCTGTTGAAATTGTTTAAAAGTGCAATGACGCATTTAAAAATGCGGATTTTTTGATGTTTAAAAATTTTAAAAGCTGGTGAATATGTCCGAGTTTTGTGTTGAAAATATCTGAGTTTTCAAAATCAGTGTTTTTCTAAGACATCGACATTTTTGAAGTTTTCAAAAGTTTTAAACAGGTTTTTAGTGAGTTTTACCCAATAATATCCTTATGAAGCTCTCCTACCTCTAATTCGATCATCGGATTTGAGGTTATCTTTTTTCCTACCTGATCGTAGGCGTACATTACCGAGGAATGATCTTTATCGACTATCTCTCCTATATCGGGAAATGAGAGCTCTGTTATCTCACGGATCAGATATATAGAGACTTGTCTTGCCCAGGATATGCGTTTTACTCTGTTCTTTCCCTTTATTTCTTCCTTGGATACTCCGTATTTATCGTAGATAGCGGAGAATATTTTATCGACGGTCGTGCTAACTGGCTCTCCGCCGCCGAGCAGCTCATTAAGGCAGCTCTTGGCAAGCTCCATATCTATCACCTGATTCATAATGAGGCTCTTAGCCGATAGCTTCTTTATAGCTCCCTCTATCTGTCTTATATTAGATCTGAGATTTTCCGCGAGGAACATAAGAACGTCGTCGGGTATGCTTATTTTTGCTTGTTCTGTCTTTTTCTTAAATATCGCAAGCCTTAGCTCAAGGTCAGGCGGCTGAATGTCCGCTATAAGTCCCCATTCAAATCTCGTTCTCAGACGTTCCTCAAGCGTTGCGATGTCCTTAGGCGGACGGTCTGATGTCAGAATTATCTGCTTTTGCTCCTGATGAAGCGCGTTGAACGTGTGGAAGAATTCCTCTTGGGTAGATACCCTGCCCGCGATAAACTGAATATCGTCGATAAGAAGTATATCGCAGCTTCTGAATCTGTTGTGAAAGCGTATCGTATCCTTCTTCGCTATGCTTTCAACAAGCTGATTTGTGAAGTCCTCGCCTGTTATATATATGACCTGAGTGTCCGGCTTTTTCTTTTTTATCTCGTTTACTATCGCGCAGATAAGGTGAGTTTTACCGAGTCCGCTTGGTCCGTATATAAACAACGGGTTATAGTCCACCGCCGGTCTTTGAGCAACTGCCGTGCAGGCTGCGTGCGCAAATTTGTTTGAATTACCTACTATGAAGTTATCAAACGTATATTCGGGGTTATGTATTTGATCGAAGCCCTCGTCTGTTATTGTCTGGGGTGTTGTTGCCTGCTCTTTTGCGGCTTGTTCCTCTTGAGTGAGAGTAGGTTTGTCTTCGGTGCTCTCACCCACAAAAATTATATCTACCTCACAAGGGAGATATTCGGATAATGATTCCTTCAAAAGATCAAGATGATTGTTCTTGATGACCTTATATTTGAAATCGGAATCGGTGGAAAAAACTATTGTTTTTCCATCGTAAGAATGTATGTTAAGATCCTTAAACCAAAGGTCTGCAAAGGAGCGCGTTTTATTTGCGGAAATATTTTTAAGGGCAAGCTTCCATATTTCCAATATCTCGTCAAGATAAGACATTATTTTCTCCTTATTTTTTATTTTTTAAACTAAAAAATGTGCCACACTAATTATATCATAAATCTCTTTTTTTTTCAAGTCCTTTTATAAATATATTTATATATAATATATATATTAATACGGGTTATCCTTGACAAGCAAAAGGATAGGGTGTATAATAATAAAAAAATCATCAAAAAAACAGCTGTTTTTGAGATATGGAGATAAAAATTGAAAAAGTTGAAATTTGGTGTTAAGGGAATGAGCTGCGCTGTCTGTGTCGCTCACGTAGAGGCGTCTGCTTCAAAGGTATGCGGCAAGGAAAATGTCAGCGTTAGTCTTCTTACTAATTCCATAACCGTAAAGGCAGACGATACTGCGGATGAAAATAAAATATTCAAGGAGCTCTCCAGAGCTCTTAGATCTGCGGGATATACGCTTGTAGCGGATGAGAAAAAAAGAGGAGATATTGAAAAGCAGGAACAAAAAAAAGCGCTTGCCAGACTTATTATCTCACTTGCGCTGACAGCTGTTCTTATGTACGTCGCGATGGGGCATATGATGGGATTTCCAATTCCGTCATTTCTTCACGATCCTTTAATTTCAGCCTCAGTTCAGCTGATCCTCACTGTACCCGTAATAATTATCAATTTCAAATTTTTTAAAAACGGTTTTGCGGCTCTTTTGAGGCTTTCTCCAAATATGGATTCGCTTATCGCTATAGGCTCGTCGGCATCCCTGATATACGGTATTGTGATGCTTGCTTTGATATGGAGAGCCTCGGCGAACGGAGATATGTCTGCCGCGCGCGAATACGCTCACGGGCTTTATTTTGAGTCGGCGGCTATGATACTTGCTCTCGTCTCTCTTGGAAAGACGCTTGAGGGCAGAGCGAGAGCAAACGCCGCAAGGGCTGTTGGAAAGCTTGCCTCGATGATACCTGACGAGGTGTTAAAAGAGGAAAACGGCGAGCAAAGCGTAGTCGCGCTTTCAGAGGTATCAGTCGGCGATATACTCATAGTCCGCGCGGGCGATACTATACCTACGGACGGTATTATAGTCGACGGCAACGGCGCTGTGGACGAGTCCGCGCTTAGCGGAGAGAGCATACCGATAGAAAAGAACGTCGGTGATGAGGTCAGCGCCGTGTGCACACTCGTCAGCGGATATATAAAGATAAAGACGGTACGTGTCGGTAAGGATACGTCTCTCGCTAAAATAATAGGACTTCTTGAGGATGCCGCCTCATCAAAAGCGCCTATCGCGAGAATGGCGGATAAGGTGAGTAAAATATTTGTTCCGACAGTAATGGTCATATCATTACTGACACTCGTGCTGTGGCTCATATTTACAAGAGACCTGTCCTTAGCGCTTGATTGCGCGGTATCCGTGCTTGTCATTTCCTGTCCTTGCGCTCTCGGACTCGCTACTCCCACGGCTGTAATGGTGGGAACAGGCAGAGGCGCGTCAATGGGTATACTCATAAAGAGCGCGGAAGCGCTTGAAAACCTGCATTCAGTCAAATATTTTATGACCGATAAGACGGGAACTCTGACTGAGGGAAAGCCGTCTGTTACTGATGTTTGCTTGCTTGATGGAACTGAGGATGAGCTTTTGTCGGTGTCGTATTCCGCAGAGGCTATGTCAACCCATCCGTTAGCTGTTGCGGTGTGTACTTACGCTCAAAGTAAGAACGCGCAGAGGCTTGAGGCAAGTGATTTCAATGCGGTGACGGGTATGGGAATATCCGTTAAAATAGATGGGCAGATATGTCTTATAGGCCGTCCTGAATTTCTTGAACAAAATGGAATAGAGGCGTCTTACGTAGCCTCGGCGGCAGAAATGCTGACAACACTTGAGAGCGAGGGAAAAACAGCAATTTCCATATCTCTCGGAAAACGTATTTTGGGTGTTATAGGTATTGCAGACAAGATAAGAGAGGATAGCGTGAGTGCTATTTCAGAGCTTAAGAGAAGAGGTATCACACCTGTTATGCTGACGGGAGATAACGACCGCACGGCAAGAGCAGTTGCTGAGCAATGCGGCATTGAAGAGGTATATTCCCGCTTGCTTCCCGCCGATAAAGAAAAAATTATCGCAGAGTATTCGGCGAAGGGCAGATGCGCGATGGTTGGTGACGGTATCAATGACGCTCCCGCTCTCGCCAGAGCCGATATCGGTATCGCGATAGGCGCGGGAACGGACGTTGCCATCGACTGCGCGGACGTCGTTCTTTCAAAAAACTCACTTTGTGACGCCGTAAGCGCGATAAGCCTGTCAAGCGCCACCATAGGTACTATCAAGCAAAATCTTTTTTGGGCGCTGTTTTATAACGCTATATGTATTCCCGTTGCTGCGGGCGTTTTGTATATGCCGTTCGGCATTAGTCTTTCGCCTATGATAGCCTCGGCGGCTATGAGCTTTTCTTCGGTATTCGTGGTGCTCAACTCGCTCAGACTCAGATATAAAAAATTATATATAAATAAGACCGAAAAGGAGAATGATGAAATGTTTGGAAAAAAGCAGACTATTGAATTTACCGTTGAGGGTATGATGTGTAATAAGTGCCGTGAGCACGTTGAAAACGCGCTGAAAGCCGTTAAAGGCGTTAAGGCGGTCGATATAAGCCTTGAGGACAAACGCGTTACTGTGACCGCTTCTGAGAAGGTTACAGAGCAGGAGCTCAAGGATGCCGTTATAAAAGCGGGATATAAAGCATAAGGATGCGCGGACGCGAGTTTTGTGGGGGAAACTTATTTTAAAGTTTCCCCCACACCCATTTAAAAACTTTCTAATTGGGATTTGTCGGGGAGCTTGTTTGTGTTACACGCGGGCGATTCACGAATCGCCCCTACGAAATTATAATTTAAACACACCGATAAATCCTAATTTATCTATAATTTATTCAAGGGGGTATTTCTTGAAAGAAATACCCCCTGTTCTATTATTTTATTATTTTAACGTCTAATGCGGGAATGGTAACGCCGTTATATACGGCGTCTTTTTCATTATAGTTTCCAACGACCGTTACTCCGTCCTCATAGGTGACCACAGCCAATCCGTTATCAAGTCTGCGGAAGGACTTCATATAAACAAACTGTCTGTCAGCATCGTATTCGTCGCAGGCGCGCTTTATAGCGGCGACGCTACGCTCAAGCTGCTCGTCACTATCACACAAAAGGTCAGTCTCTCCCATCCAGTTTGCGCCCGCAGTGTCAACAAATTTTGAATAAAAGTAGAATGTCGGGCTTCCGCCAAACAGAAGTGCGTCAATACGCTCCTGTGAGGCTTTTATGGTGTAGTTTACCGTTTTACTGCTGTAATTATAGAGCGTTATTCCGTGATACATAAGCTCCCACATAGGGATAGCTCCGTCAAAGAGAGGAGATTCCACCGCTCTATCAAAATATCCGTAAAGAGAGTAGTCAAGCACACCGAGAGTATAATCCATACAGCCCTCGGATGAAAATCCGCCGAAAAGGTCGCTTGCGTATCTCATAATACGCAGATTATAGTCCATAGCTTCTTTCATTGAGCACGGATGCGCGGGATTGAAGCACGGACGGGGAGTTTCTATAGTTATAACGTCGATATAATGTATTCCCTTAAATCCAATGTCCGCTACCTTTGGCAAAAGCTTTTCCGCTGTTTTTAGCTGATAAGGCAGGCATTGATGATATGCCACACCGCCGCTCCAGCCTCTTCCTGTTCCTCCTATGAACGTCACACCGTCCTTAAGCATAGAAAGCTCGCTCTTATCAAAGCAATCCGCTATCTCATAGCAGTCGCTTGAATTGGTATGACAGGTTATCATATAACCAAGGCTCTGGACGTGCTTGATAGTCTTTTTGAGCTCCTCTTCCCCTCCAAGTGCCTCCTCAACGGGGAAGATCTGCGGCCAACGGCCGTCGTGTCCCTTTTGATTCCAGCCTACAAGGCAGAGGTTTGCCCTTTCAACACCCTGAGCCTTCAGCTCGTCTGCTATGTCTCTTACACGCTTGAAGGTGCAGGCAACGTGCATAGGCGGCTCGTTCTCGAGCGTTTGATGCGGAACGGGAGAGGGCATAGGCTTCCAGCCCATTCTTATGCGGATAGTGGGCGCGCATCTTTGATATTCAAGAGCCTCACGCTCCGCGCATTTTTCGCGGAGCGGACGTATCTCGCCCTGCTCCAGTCTCAACCCTCTGATAAGCCTTGCGACGTCGTTGTAGTCGCATCCCTTGGGGAGCGGATAAACGGTGAGAGTTATGTCGTCGGAGGCGGGCTGCTTTTCAAAATCAATACGAAGATAAATTCTGTAATTGTTGTTCTTGCACTCTCCCACGCAGGAAAATCTATACACGCGGTCGAAAAGGACGGTGAAAATACCGTCTGCGTTTGCCACTGAGAAATGTGACGTGCTCGAATCGTCAACCGAAAGCTCGCCGTCCGCTCTCTCCTTAAAATAGGTAATTGGACTTCCCTTAGATCTTCTTCCGTGAGCAAAAAGATAGTACCCCTCGTCTCCCGATTTTGCGTCAAACGCGTCGCAGTGAACGGTTATGGACTCTGCTTTTTCAAACAGCTTATGACTGAGCGTATACTTTACGTTTTTGCCCGTAGTGTCGATATCGAATTCGTATCTGTTTTCCTTGTCGTCAAGCGCATAAAAGCGTACGTCTTTCATATGAGACCTCACTTATTCTCAAAATCCTTTATATCGAATTTCCATTCCTCTCTCTTGCGGAACGGAGTGTTGAAGCTCTTGGTGAGAACTCCCTTCTCCTCAAGGTGCATATAGCAGCTCATATCGCAGGCTCTGCCGCAAATAGAGCATTGATATGCGTGCTGCGCGGGGGGATAGAAGTAGATGTTGTCAAGTATCTTGCGGGCAGTCTCGGGCGTTACCTTTGCCTCTCCCGCGATTATTTCTATCCTGTTATCGAATCCCGCAAATGCCTCGGGGGGCATAAAGGGGTTCTTTGTTCCGTTCGCTCCGTTGTAGTAAACGGCGCACTGCCAAGCGTCTACACGTCCGTCCTCGGAGATAGCCTTGCCGGGACAGCCCTTAACGCACTCTCCGCACTTGTCGCACAGGTGGGGTGTCTTTACCTCGGTGGGCTCTATCTCGGCGTCGGTGAGGACAAAGCATACTCTTACGAAGGGGCCGAACTCGTCCGTAAGGATCGCGCCGTGAAGTCCTATCTCGCCGAGTCCGCAAAGCACAGCCGCCTCGGAGAAGTCCATCTGTGTTTCCTGAGGTCTGCTTCTGTAGACCGCGTCGTATGCTACCTCGGGGTTGGTGGAATTTTCCTCAGCCATTATCTGCTGATGACGGCGCTGGGGAAGAGCGAGATATCCCTCCTCCTCGAGATACATGGAAAGACGCACCTCAACCATAGGCATTACCGTCTCTTCCATATTCTCAACGCCCATAGTGGTGTACTGATAGTACGTACTTCCCTCTTCAATTCCTCTATACGCTCCGCGAAGCACTCTGAAGCCAAGACCGATGACCGTTTTTGCCTCGGGAAGAAGCTTGCGGACGGTACTGTCAGCGGGGAAACGGTCTATGGGAGCAAAGCCGACAAGGTCAGCTCCCCATTTTTTACAAAGCTCAGTAATAGTATTTTTCATTTTTTTTACCTCCTCACTTTGTCTTTCTTGTCAGCTTGCCCGCATCGCGCAGGTGGTTGTAGCAAGCAACGTCGCATTTTCTTCCGCAAAGGCAGGGAGCGTAGCCCCACTGCGTGAGTGGCAGGAAATTCATCTTTTTGTATATCTCTCTTGCGCTCTCGGCGTCGAAACGCTTTTCTCCGTTGAGAATTGCTTCTCTTTCGGGGTGTCCCGCAAGAAATTCGTCTGTAATAAAGGGGTTTGACTTGTGCGCGCCCTTATAATAAACTGCGCACTGCCAAGTGTCAAGTCCGTCCTCGGATATCGCGTTTCCAACGCACGCCTCGGCGCATTTGCCGCATCTGTCGCAAACACTGTCCTCGAGAGGCTCGTCGGTCTCAAGAGGAGCGTCGGTGATTATAAAGCAATAGCGGATAAAAGGACCGTAAACTGGGCTGAGCACCTTTCCGCTCATACCCGTGCTTCCTATTCCGCAGGCCTTTGCCGCCTTGCCGAAGTCGATAATAACGTCGGGCGCGGGCTTTCCTGCCTCAACGGGATCTGCGTGGATAAGCTCGTATGTATCGGCAACCTCGGGGTTGGTCGTCTTATCTCCCTTGATGCGGAGATTGGGAATAGCCTTCTGCAGGCAGGCATCGTATCCGCAATCCTCTATCATTCCGCCTATTTTAAGCAGGAATATCTCGGCAAGCTCCTCGTCGGGATATTTTACGCCAAGTGTGGTGTACGTGTAGTACTGAACTTCCTTATCCATATTTGTAAAGAGTGTGCGGGGGATAACGAAGCCAAAGCCTATTATGGTCTTTGCCTTGGGAAGTATACTCAAAGGATCTCTCTGTGGGTCTTTTTCCTCATATATCTTGCCTATACCGCAGACGCTCGCTCCAAGCTCGCGAGCCTTTTCCTTTATCATTTGCGCGGTCAACATCAATTAGTACCTCCTTGGGGGTTTAAATATTTCTTTTGTGTATTTTCCTTGCTCGTGTTTCTGTTTTCAACGACAAGCACAGACGCGTCCTCGCTCACAACGATGTGATGCCATACCCCCGCGGGGATATTATAGACCGTCAGCGGCTTCAAATCGGAGCTTTCGCTATCGGTATAAAGCGTCGCGCTTCCCGCAAGAAGAACGAATACCTCGTTTGTCAGCTCGTGCATCTCAAGCTCACCAAACGCGCCGAAGCGCTCGTTATGGCGAAGCATTCCTATCTTCCATTCTCCGGATTCGATAAGCACCTTCCAGCCCTCGTCCGTATAGGAATATTGCTCTATCATCTGTCGAGCCTCCAAGCCTTTTTGGTGCGGAGCGGCTCTTTAAAGCGACCTTCCATACAGCCGCCCTTCTTTTCAAGCATAGAAACGCAAGCTCTGATGCAGCCTCCGCATTTTGCCATATTGTAGCCTACCCAGCTGGGGAAGTACTTCTGAAGCGCGCCGTAGACCTTCATTATCTCCTTTTCGTCGGCAACGTCGGTCACGCCCTCCATAAGGTTGAGGTCTCCGTTTTCGTTCTTGTCCCATACCTCCTTGGGAACGAAGGGATTGTAGTATCTGCCCGCGTGAGTATAGAACGCGTAGCAGCGCCACATATCTATGTCTCCCCACTCGCAAATCTTACCGTCAAGGTCGACAGTTACCGTCTTGCCCGAATTCATAGCGGGGATACAGCCGCCGGGACACTCGCGAACACAAGCTCCGCACTTACGGCAAAGCGGCTCTCCGCTGTACATCTCGTCGTATTCAAGCTCGGCGTCGGTGAAGATGAACGCCACACGCTGGAGAGGTCCGAACTCGGGTGTCAGCAGCATCTTGCTCCAGCCTATCTCGCCAAGTCCGCAGGCAACTGCCACAAGGCGGAACTGGAACTGAAGGTCGGGAGCTACGTTGATGTCTCTTGTCGGTCTTGTAAACTGTACGCTTCTGTGGTGAGCCGTTGAGGTCTTTGCATTTTCATTTATCTCGATCTGCTCCTCGGGAGATAGCGTGTTTCCGGGGTTTCCGTCCATATCCGAAACGCTTCCTCTCGCTCCCGTATTTCTGTAAACGAACGCCTCATAGCCCTCGTCCTCGATAAGCTTTCCTACCTGATAAAGCACCGCGGGCGCAAAAATTTCATTGATTCCGCCGTACGCCATCGAGGGGTACTGATAAAACTGTGTTCCCTCCTCTATTCCTCTCTGCACTCCGCGAGGTATGCGGAATACAAATCCGATAACACTCTTTGCCTCGGGGAAAAGAAATTTGGGATTCATATCGTCGGGCGCGCCGTTGAGTCTTGATATGGGCGCGATACCGCAGGCATCCGCGCCTGCCTCGCGAGCAACCTTTTTGATCATTTCACTTGTAAGCATAATCCGTCTCCTTTTTTATATTTTGAACGTATCAATATTGATGGTTTTAGTTGCTTTTTCCATTATATCTCGGCACTTGCCGCAACTCTCGCAGCTCTTGTCGCAGTTAAGCACGAACCTTGCAAAGTCTTCGGGTATCTCACCGTTATCCACGATGCTCGGATAAAACGCGCCGCTGTGATTGGGCTCAAGCAGGTCCATAACAGATCCTCGGTATTTTCCGCCGACGTATGCGCGTATCACTCTTTCGGGCGAGGAATTGACGCGCGTCGCGAGCTTGACAGCGGGGACGAGACCCTCGTAAAGCTCGATATCCTCGGGGCGAATGAAGTTTGTTCTCGATAACCATTCCTTTTTGCCCTCGTCGGTCGAGAGATATTCCCAACAAACTCCTCTGAATTCATAGCCGTTGTCCATTCCCGCTATCTCTGCCTCGTGAGAGACGAGATTGTCGTGGAAGGTGTGCGCCGAGCAAAAGTTGAGACAGCCGCTGTTGGCGAGCAGATACATCTGCTTTCCGTTCGCGTCGCACCATTCTCTCATTCGCTTCAGCGCTGCTGCGTTTCGGTTGTATTCCCTTTTGAGATAAAGACTGTCAAAAACGCTTGCGACGTACGACATTCCCTCGGGAGTACCTATCTCCATATTGACAGACGCGCGCACGTCTATACCCTCGAAATTCTCGTGTATGAATTTTGCGATAAGCGGTGACGACGTGGTTACCGAATTCAAGCCATAGGTGCGCTGAATATAGTCTGTCGTATCTCCTATTTTGTTGAACAGAGCGCGTGACTGACTGTCCTTGCCGTAGCAGTTGCCGTTGAACAGCAGATTGAATTTTAAGCCTGCCTTTGACATCTTTCCGAGAGCCTCAAGCTGACGTGCCTGTCGCTCAAAGGGCAGCTCTCCATCCTCAGCTACCGTGTTTCGTCCGTTTGGAAAATCGCCAAAGGAAAAATACACCTCGCTGATATGCTCCTTGTAGCGTATCGCGATGTCTGCAAAATCAGGAGCTGCATTTGTGGGATAGCCCACTATGTATTTCATATTTCTTCCTCCGTAAATTTGTTTGAAAAACCAAATATGAAAAAATTTGTGTATACATATTGATTATAACTTACTTTTATGTTATAATCAATACAAAATACAAACGCGTATGTTTAAAAAACAAACTTTTTGGAGGGTAAAATGCGGCTGTCTGACATCAATCCCTTTATGCGCTTCGCGGAGCTTCAGCCGTCCGTCGTTTCCAAAGCGCCGCTTAAATGCGCCTATGACCACCGAATATTTTACGTTATAGACGGTAACGCAAGGCTTATTCTTGAGGACGTGGAGCACGATCTCGGCGCGGGAGCGCTTTTGTATCTGCGATCGGGAACTCCGTATTATTTCGACGGAAACGTTAAGGTGCTTGTATTCAATTTCGACCTCGCGCGCACGTGCGAGGAGAAAAAGGCGGCTATGCGTCCCAAGCCGCGGCATAGCTTCAAGCCTGAGCTTATACTCGAAAACGAAGTGCCGCCCGAGCTTGATAGCTATATTATCGTAAGAAAAGCCTTTGAGGTGGAGACGAGGCTTCAGGAGTGCATAACAAACTTCCGCTTTCCAACGGCGGTGTCCGACGCGCTCACCTCGGCAATAATAAAAGAGGTGCTCTGCTACGCAGTGCAGAACACCGACTCGGTCTCAAAAAAGATACCCGACACAGTTGAAAGGGTGGCGGAATATATACGAAGCAATTATGATAAGAGCATAACCAACCAAACCATTTCCGCGGAGTTTGGATACCATTCCTTTTATCTCAACCGAATATTCAAGGAATACACGGGAATGACGCTCCATCAGGCGGTGATAAAGGAGAGAGTGACTATCGCCAAGCGGCTTTTGCAGAACACCGACATCGCAATAGAGGCAATAGCGCGCGAGGCAGGCTTTTCCGACCGAATCCAATTCTCCACCACGTTCCGCAAGAGCGTAGGTCTTACACCCACGGAATACAGAAACAAAAAGCAGAAAAAGAACAAATAAATTTTGGGGGACTTTCCAAAGCATAGCTTTCGGAGAAAGTCCCTCAAGTTTTAAAAGTTCTTGAAAAGGGTTTGGGAAAAACTTCTTGAAAGAAGTTTTTCCCAATATAAAAATCAATTTAACTATGCGACAGCTCGTATTTTGTCAAGAGGAACGAACCGACGAATCCGACGGCGAGAAGCGCCACACCCACGATAACGGTGGGAACGGAAACTCCGTTGGTTGCCCAATTTACGTAGACCGTGTAGATATCCGTGTTAAGGAACATAGACGCTATCGAGCCGAAGGACAGACCGACGACCATATAGAATGCCGTTCCCTTGTGCTTCTTGATTATCGCCGAGAATATCTTTGATATGCAAATGATGCCGACGCCAAAGCCAAGCACGAGCGTTCCGAGCATTAAGATTATCAAGGGGTTTTCGAGCAGAACGTCCTTGTCTATGCTGTTGAGTATAGGCTTGAACTGACCGAATGCCATAAGGATAGCCGTTGCGCTAAGGCCGGGGACTATCTGCGTTATGGCAACGACAAAGCCGAGCGGAATGTAAGCAAGGAGCTTACCAACGGAAAACGTGAGCGTTGCGGTGGTCTCCTCACCTCCCATAAGCGCTATGGAAAGTCCGCCTATCGCCAAGGGAATGGCAATTCCGATCGCAAACAGAATACCGCGCAGAGCGCTTATTTTCTCTCCCTTTATTTCTTTGGTCAGAGCGGGTATAGCACCTATCATAAGACCTACAAACAGGCAAACGACTTGGAAAACGTAAGCCTCAAAAAGCTCCTTTAAGAGCAGGAAACCCGCGCCAAAGCCGACTATCGCGCCAATGCCGATGGGCAAAAGGAACGCGAAGCAGCGCTTGAAATCATTGAGAATATTTCCAAGACCGTAAAGCATTCCCGCGTAAAATCCGAAAATGATCGCGATGGTTGAGCCGCTTACCCCGGGAACAATAACGGCAAGTCCGAAAAATACGCCGAGGATAAGAGCCGCAAACCACGACTTTGTTGTGTGTTTTTTGATGGGGCAGTCCTCAAGAGGCGCTGCCGTTACCTTTTTTTGGTTACTCATTTTTTACCGTCCTTTATATGTTTTTTATCCGAATACTTCCGCCGCGGCGACAGTTCTCAATAGCTCTTCGTCTATCCTGTCTTTGCCGTACGCGTCGAAAAAGCGTTGTCGGTATTTGTCTGTTTTGAGGTTAAATCTTAGTGTCCACGCGCCCCAATAAAGGTCTACGTGTCGGTCTCCTATTCCGCCGTTTCCAACGTCGATAAACGCGCTGAAGCGCCAAGCGTCAAGCATAATATTTGGCAGACAGTAGTCACCGTGTAAAAGCACCTCATTCTTTAACAGGTGCTTGTTTTTTTGGATAATGCCGAATGCCTCGTCCGCTGTCGCAGTGCCGTAGTCCTGCTCGTAGTACGAGAGGTCGAACGCGCCGCCCTTATAGTTTCGCTCGGCAAGCTCAAAATACGCGCTCATACGGTTGGGCACGGGACAGTTCGATGCGTCGGTATCGTGTAGCTCGCGCAAAAGATAGGCTAAAGTATCGCAAAGGCGACGTGGATCGTCAAGATACGCAGAGTGCGTGCAGTCCTCGCCACGCGCTCGCTCGGTGAGCAGCCAATCTTGCTCATCGCAGACATAGCTGAGAACACGGGGCGAGAAGCCCTTTGCGCTGAAATATTCCGTCATTTCCGCTTCTTTTTTTAGACTTTCCTTTTGAGCGGATTTTAAAAAGTATCCGCCGTCCTTGTCGATGAATATGACTCTTGCCTCGGGCGAGCAGCTGCTGTCGTAAATGTCAGCGCCTACCAAAAGCTCTTGCAGTTCACGAGGGTATTTTGCGATATCCGCGGTTATAAGTGTTCTTTTCATTGCGGCTTCCACTGATATTTTTCAAGGTCAACGGTGTAATTATCTACCTCGATGCCCTCTGCTATCAGCTTTTTCTTTTGACGCTCGATTCCTCCGAAGGCGAATTTGTCCGCAAGCTGTCCCTTTGCATTGACCACCTTATAGCAGGGTATCTTGTCTCCATCGGGGTTGCGGTGCAGAATGCTTCCGACTGTCCTCGCGAGCTGCTTGTCGCCAAGATGCTCCGCTATCTGCCCGTATGTCACGACCTTTCCCTTCGGTATGCCTCTGACGTACATATACACCTTTTGGTCTATTGTCAGCTCCGCTTCCTCTTTTTTCTGGAAAGCCAGCCACTTTATTAGTCGCTTTACGTATTTTTCTCCGTCAGCCTTACCGATATTATACACACGCTGGAGTACCTCGGGATTGTTCTCAAATCTTTCGATTTCAAGAGGCTTTGATGGGCGAATTACAAATACGCTTCCCTCTTTTTCAAGCTCGGCTATCTTTTGCAGAGTTCGGTTATATCTTCTGTGCTGAACACGCAGAGCGCGCGCAAACTCGGGATATTTTGAGTATACGATGCCCGCCGTGTATTTGCTCTTCTGTTTCTTTACGTAGTCGGCGGGACGAGTGAGAATGAGCACGTTCTTTTCGTAACCCATTTTTTTAAATGCGTTAACGGGAATAGCGTCCGTGCAGCTTCCGTCAAGATATTTTTTCTCGTCAATATTGACTATTTTTGATATGAACGGCAGAGACGCCGACGCGCGGACGTAGTCTATCTGCTTTCTCATATCGGTTATTTTTATATATTCGGGTCTGCCCGTCTCAACGTTCGTGCAGGTGGCGTAAAATGCGGTGCTTTCAATATTCTTCAAAAACGTGTCGTGGTCGAAGACGTCGAGCTTATCGGGGAGCTCGTGATAGCAGAAATCGACTCCTATCATATTTCCCGTCGTCAAAAGACTGCGCACGCTCATAAAGCGAGGGTCGGAGCAGTATTTTTTGTAGTATCTGATGCTTCTGCCCTTTTGACCCGAAAGGAATGAGCAGCCGTGGATAACACCTGCCGACACTCCTATGATTCCGTCAAAGGTAAGTCCGTATTTCATAAATACGTCGAGAACGCCCGCGGTGTAAAGACCGCGCATTCCGCCGCCCTCAAGAACAAGTCCTGTTTTTGTCATCTCTATCTCCTTGTTTTTTAAAGCTGTTTTTTCAACCATACGTGCGGTCGATCCTGCTCATTTTCTATTTCGCCGTAGGCGGTGTAGCCGCAAAACTCGTAAAAGCCCTTTGCGTGAAGCTGGGCGTGTATAAGTATGGTGTCTCCGCCCATTCTCGCTATCTCTTCTTCAGCCTCGCGGATAAGCCTTGCGCCGATACCCGCACCTCGGTGTTTCTTGAGCACTGCCATTCTGCCAAGTATATATGCGCCGTTTTGCCGCTCGAATACGCGGCAAGTGCCGACGGCTGTTCCGTCTATATACGCTACGAGGTGAGTAGCCACGGCATCGGTCTCGTCCACATCGTCCACAAAGCCCTGCTCATCTACGAATACTCTTACGCGGATATCCATAGCCTCGGGCGGTATCTGCTTGTAAATTTTTATTTCCATATAAGTATCCTTTGTATCTTACCAAATAAACGGTATTAATCGGTATTTTACTTTTTTCTTGTATTCGGCATAGCCGTCAAGCCCCGCGGTCAGCACCTTTTCCTCATTGATCATTCTTATTATTATAACAATGGGGTAGACCGCGAACGGAATAAGTCCCCAGAACGAGCCAAGTATGAGCGGCAGGGGCAGAAACATAAATAACGTCGCCAGATACATAGGGTGTCTCACCACGCCGTAAAGCCCCGTGCTTATTACCTTTTGCCCTTTCTGTACTTCGATCGTGCGTGAAAGATACGCGTTTTCTCTCATCACCTCGGCATACATCGCGTAGCCGATAAGAAACAGTGCCGAAGCCGTTATGACAAGCCACAGCGGAACGCGTGACCAGCCAAAACGGAAGTCAAGAGCCGAGAGCACGAAGCCCACGGGAAACATCAGCCCCGACAGCGCGAGCACTCCCTTTTGTGTGTTCTCTTTTTCCTTGCCGTTAAGCCTTTTTTCAAGCAATTTTGGAGCTTTGATAACAAGCACGATCCCCATAATGAGCATAGGGATAAACAGCAGCGCTATAAATAGCCACGCACCGTGATATCGAAAGGTCCACGCCGGCAGAAACAGAAGCGCGCCAATAAGAACAAAGCCAAGTATTAATTTTGTGAGTCCACTTATAATCAATTTCATAGCGAGCTCCTTAAAATAACCTTTTATTATATTTGATGATCGCTTTTAGCATTATGAAAAGACCTACCGACAGACCTATCAGTATTCCCGCCGTACCTATCCATACAAATACTATCAATGAGGTGAGCTCATATACAAGTTGCGTCACTCCGTAGAATACTGTCGCCGCGCCGCAAAGCACAGTGCCAAGACCCACTCGCTTGCCGAATGGCTTTATATCATCCTCTGCCAGTCTCTGCCTGTGATACCAATGCAACGAGGAGACGTTCCCCGTCATATTGATGATACCGATGACTATTATCAATAGCCCTAAAAAGGCGGTGGTCAAAAACGCTGTCATATGTGCTCCTCAAAAAACGTGCTGGTGTAGCCGTGTTGCGTTAAAAACTCAAAAGCCACGGTCAGCTTTTCCTCAAAATTTTCTTGGTAACGGGGATAATCGGGGTAAAAATACTGCTCGTGTATCATTACCTTGATAAGCTCACGTGAGGTGAGTGATTCAAGCTTTTTAAGTATATTTTCTACCGAATGGCTATTCAGTATAACATCTATTCCCGCGTATATCATGCCGTCGGAAAAAACTATATCCCCGCGGCGTATAAGCTCGCATTCCGTCTCGGTGTTCTGATAGGACGTGCGCGGAGCGTCAGCGTTTCCGTAAAGTCCAAGCAGACCCTCAACTCCGCAGTCCTTGAGCGCGCAGATGCCGTCCGCCGTGGCGCGACAATAGTGTAGCGTAGTGGTCTTGCCAAGCGCAGAGGCAGACGCAAATCGCACTATCTCACGGTGCACACTTTGGCAGTCGCCGTACACCTCATCATAACCCGAGAACTCATACGGCTTTACGTTCTCAAGCTTTGAATGAAACGAAAGCTTGAGCCAATCGGAGCTTGTCTGCCATTCGTTTTTGTATCTGTCGGTCATATCGGATAAGCAAAAGCCGTCCATTTTATAAAACAGATTCAGTTGTATCTTAAGTCCGTATTTTTCGTGTAACCGCTTGTACATACCGAGATACGGATGCTCGAAAATACATCCGTAGTTGTTTTTTGTCAGATCTTCAAAGCAACGTATATTGTCATCGACCGTGAATAAAAAGCTTTTCATAGTGACTCCTCGGGAACGTAAAAATACTGCTCAGGGCCTGTATCGCGCATAAGCGTTTTGGGGCTCTTGAATTTTGTCAAAAGCAGATAAGTTACGTATAGGTCTCCGCTGCAGCCGCCAAGATGCAGACCGAAAAGAAAAGCGGCGATCAAGTAATACAGCGGATTAAGCAGGTAAAGAATTATAAGTATCGGGATAAATAACAGTGTGAAGAAGGCAAACGGAGATATCACCGCAATAAAGGCGGTTTTGCGGTATGTAAATATGTTCGGAACTCCGCAAAACGCGCAGCTCCAGCTCATACCGAAGGTCAGCTTTTCACCTGTCAGAGCCTTATACGCGATGCCGTGCACCAATTCGTGTAATACGATATACGCAAGCATCGATACAATCAAGATCAAATAAGCTATCCACCGCTGAGCGTCGCTCGTTCCAAGTATATCAAACGACAGCATACCGCCAAGCTTTAAGGAAATAAAAGCTATCGCCATTACGACAACTAAAACTACAAGCGCGATAAGATTGAAGATAATACCAAACTTAGCGTTTTTGGCGTTGATATACAACGCCTGCTTGTATCTTGACGGCAATTCTCTTTCAAAATTCTGTTCTTTGGGTGTTTTCATTGTGATTTCCTTTCACCGCTCTATACTATGGATCATTCCGCTTGTTCACGGGTACAGTTAAATCTTAATGTAGAGTCGTATTCGTGTTCATCATAAAATGCCGAGAAATTTTCTTTTACCTCTTCCTCGCTACAAGCAAAATAAAAAATGCAGTGTGAATTTTGCAAAGCGGAGTAATCAATGTATTTGATATTTTCGGGAATAAAAATATGGGCATAATCAAAGGGAGCTCCCACACCTTCAAAAGCTTGATATCCAATCTCTCTTAAATCATCACCGAATTTGACGGTTTTTAAAGCTTTGCAGCCCGAAAAAGCCAAATTGTCAACTCTTGCAGCTCCGGGAAAATCTACGATCTGCAACTTGTTACAGCCTTTAAAAGCGTATTTATCGATAACGGTTATACCTTTTGAAAGCTTGACGGAAACTAACGTTGAGTTGCCCGAAAAAGCATCGCGGCCTATTTTTGAAACAAACCTATCGGACACCGTAAGAGACTCGGCAGAGCCGTTGTATTTTTTCAAAACTCCGTTCTCGATCTCACAGTCGCGCAGGTCACGGCGGGCAAGGTAGTCAAGAAACTCATCGGCTGAGCCGTCGGGAAGCTTCGGACAAATAGTGAACACCATAGAAATAGCCTGTTCTATCTCATCACCGTCAAAAACAGTATAGTTTTTTGAAGCTATGCGAACGTATTCTACATATCCGCGGAAATAACTTGGATCTGCGTCTAAGTACTCAGCACAAAGCTCCTTTGCCTCATCAAATCTTCCTTGTACGCACAAAACCTTGATCTTTGAAAGCGATTTTTGTTTTTCCTCAGCTATTATTACATCCATTACGCTTTTTTGCGCCAATATCTCTTTCAAGAGATCTTTTTCATTAACCGTTGAGTTTTGGGTCGGAGTCGAATTATCCGCGGTATCTTTGCTTGAAAACTGACCTAAATTCCCTCCGCAGTAGGGGCAAAAGACGAATGCTGTATTAAGCTCTTTACCGCAAAACGGACAAAATTTGAATTCCATAATGATCTCCTTTAAAATAAGTTGAATTTTTTATTTATTGTTTTCGAATATATCATTTCGATATATTGAATCTATTGCTGTAAAATAATCTTTCGAGCCTTGCGGGGAAGTAACATTTGTCCCAAGCCGATTTCGGCTCATTTTCGGGTGAGACAAACGACACTTTCGACGTGGGTCAAGAGTACAAAAGGTATCTTTTTAAGGGAAAACGGGGGGTGTAACGATAAAAATTCCTCAAAACATAGGTCGAACGGCACTTTTATCTTTGATTTTTAGGCGGTGTTTGGAAATATATCCACTCAAACATAAATAATGAGTTTATCTACTTTTTTCTTGCGCAAATATAATTTTAGCGGCAACATTAACTTAAAGCTCAAAGCGTTATGCGGACACAACTTGACACACTTCAAACATCTAATGCATTTGCTGTTCGCAATCCCAAGCTCCATTGCCTTAAAGCTACAATGCGCGGTACAAATATCGCAGTTATTACAATTTGCGTTTTTGGATATTTTCAAGCCAAGCCTGCTTCTTAATAAAGGAAACAAATTGGCGAACGGGTTTTTATATGATTTTGGGATCACAATTTTTGAAGGGCTTTTAATTTTTTCGACAAGTGGTATTAAGCATTCAAAATTGCCAAAAGAATCATCATTGTCAATGTAGGAATGCTTTGTGGGGATATATGGCCCTGCCGCGATATTTTTGTGGTATCTATGCTGAATTTCCTGCAAGACGTTTCCGTAGCTCATTTTTCCGTAGGTGGCAACGGCGGTCAGATGCTCAATTTTCGCCTTTTGCAAAAAAGCTTTCACAACGTCGGGTATGTTTTGACAGTGCACAGGAAACACGAGCACAAGATTTTTATAGTAAGTATCCTCGATTTTCCCGATATCAATGATTGGATAGCATAGCTGCTCTGCAAGATATTTAGCTACCGATTCGCTCTGCCCCGTGTTTGAATAAAATACTACTGCGTTCATTGTTCTAAATATTCCTTCATAATTGCGCATTCAGGTATTTCTTCAAGAGAAAAGCCGAGAGAGGCTTTGATCTCCGCTGTCGCTTGCTCTCGCGACAAGTTGTTGCTTCGGCTCGCAATGGCGATCTCAAGCGCGCTGAACGGTATCATAGAGCTCCTCATATTGTAAAATCTTACAAATTGGGAGTGCTCCTTGCATTTCTCGATCTTGCAGCTTGTGTGCAAGCCCTTGTCACTTTCCTCGGGGGCGACCCAGCCGCATTCATTGATTATGATATCCTTTATTTTGTTCCATTCGTAAGTACCGCCACTTATCTCGTCAAGGTCTACCTGTACAAATGCGGGGATATTTCCTGACCAAGAAGAGCTTCTTATCGCTCTTTTGAGGGGGCTGAGTATATTTGGAGCTTGCTTGATTGCCACGCAAACGTTTGAGACGAGCTCATTGGAATATCCCATTAGATTTTTTATGGGGTTGTCGCCGTATGCAAGCTGTTTCATAGTTAAAAGCGTGTGAAGCTGTCCCTTTTTGAGCGGTGGATGTAGCGTTATTATTCTGCCTATATTCAGCAGTGCATTAAGCGGCTTGCTTTTTGGAAAAGTGTATGCAATTTCGGGCGCCATATGGTTGTAATACAAGCCAAGCATCTGCGCAGGCTCGTTGCCCGCGACAAAATACGGCACTTTATTGATAACAAGCTCAGGGTAGAACAACACGTACGCCAAAGACGGACACGCGCAGGTGTTTTCGCTTAAAGAATATAATTTATTATATATTCTTCGCAAATCTTCATTTGACACTTTTCTGCTGATAAATTCTACCGAGTTGAGCGAGTTTTTTGCGTTTTCAATGCTCTTTTTCGCGCAATCGGACATATATGGAATTTCCCACGTGAGAGCCAACACACGAAGATTCAAGACTTTAGAAAGATAGTATAGCAAGTACGTAGAATCCTTACCGCCTGTGTAAAATACAGCTATGTCAAACCTTGATTTTTTGGATATCGGAAAGGTGTTCATAACAGGTATCACACTTTTAAAACGTCCGTGCTTGTCCTTGCTTTGACATATGGGGCATTTGCCCATGCTGTCAAATTCAATTCCGGGTATAATAAAATCGTTAGCCACGCAGGTGTTGCAAAAAACAGCCTCGTCCAAGGATTTTGGAATGTACCTTTTTTGTTCAAGCTTTACAACTTGCGCTCCCACAAGTTCCTTTAAAATATGTAACTGCTCGGGAGTAAGCTCGCAAGGCAGTTTTTTAATGATAGCTCTTTGCTTTTTGGAAAGCCTGACACAGTTTTTGAACATATTCGGTTGATTTCTCAAACCGTAGTATCTCAAACCGTTGCTTTCAAGTTTCCATCTGCTTTGAATATCGTACATAATATCTCCAATGTTGCTTCGATATGTTGAATCTACTGCTGTAAAATAAACTTTTGAGGTTTGCGGGGAAGTAACATTTGTCCCAAGCCGATTTCGGCTCATTTTCGGGTGAGACAAACGACACTTTCGACGTGGGTCAAGAGAGCAAAAGGTCTCAAAACCTGCCAAAAACGGGGGTTGTAAGAGCAAAAAGTCTCACTTTAGTCGTGAACATATTCCACATTTTTGATTTCTTCGATAAAAATTTCTGCACGGACACACAAATGATTCGAGTGCATCTGCAACATTTTGCTGCTTGCAAAATCGCAATTATACTCCAAATACACATCAAACGGAGACTTTTTTAACAACCCCATAAACTTTTCTAAAGAGATGATTTTGTAAGCCCCGCCTTTTTTTGAAATTCGAACAGAAATAAAATCTTCAATGGGAATATCATTTCTATCAATTTCAAACACTATTTCGCAGTTGTTCAACTGCTCAATCATTTTACCTTGCTCGTTGGTTGTCCAAAATCCCTGCGAAAAAGTGAAAATGATTGTATTTTCGCCAAATCCAATTTGATTTATTTGACTATCATGAAGTTGGTAATTCATATATTCTCCTTTCTCGTGAGACACACGACACTTTCGACGTGGGTCATAAGACCAAAAGGTATAAAAATCGGTCAAAAACGGGGGTTGTAACGACAAAAGGTATATTTTGATTAAATAAAACCTTCTCCCCAATCATCCCAATTTGGATTTTTCGTTTCCACAAGCCAATTCTTTTTGGAGCGCACCCATCGTTTTAACTGTTTTTCCCTTGCGATTGCATCATTTACCTCGGAATATTTCTCAAAATAGACGAGCTTATGAACGTGATATTTTTTCGTAAAGCCCTCGATTTGCTCGTTTTTGTGTTCGTATAATCTTCTGCGCAAATCGTTTGTAACGCCAATGTACATAACCTCATCGGTTTTGTTTGTGAGTATGTAAACGTAATACATTATCCTCCTTTTCGCCCGAGATCCCGCCTTCGCTTTGCCCGGCGCTTTTTCGCCCGTGTCATCCTGAGCGCAGTCGAAATCCGAGCGTAGCGAGGATCAAACGGTGCGTAGCAATTTTTGGGATCTCGGACGAAAAAGTTCGATTCCGCTTCGCTCCACTCAGGATGACACGGCGGGGGTGATTTTGAACGTAAATCTTTTGCTT
>JAZSNX010000102.1:0-3693 GCA_045536665.1 Eubacteriales bacterium | reverse complement strand
CGGGCGATTCGTGAATCGCCCCTACGAAATTGCAATTTAAACACACCTACAAATCCTAATTACCACCTCTATCGTTATTAAAAAAATATTAAAAAAATACAAACAAGGAGCAGCTCCGAATGAACTGCTCCTTTTGTTTATTTAGTCGTCCAACATACTTATAAATTGAAGTGTCTGAATGTTTTGCAGGCTGGAATTTATCTGACGTTGATTTCGGTCTATGGAATCCATAACATATATAAGATTTTCGTTATAAATCCTCTGCATTTCAGCCGTGTTGTTAAGAATACGCTCCTGTTCGAGATAATGTAATTCTTGTTCATAGAGATTGATTACATCCTTAAGGCAATCGGCACGAAGATTTTCAACTGCTTTTAACATAAAGCCGATAGCTTGAGGATTGCGGTAACTTGACGGGAGAAAATCAAGATAATGTTGATTTTTGTCCGCAAATTCTCTTAAGTTGGCTTGGAGTTCTTCCTCCTCGTTTTCAACTGCATCGATTTTCAACTGTATTTCTTTTTGCTCTTCCTCACATTGCTTAAAAGCTTTTGCTTTGCGCTTTTTTCTTTTTATGCGTGCTAAGAAGAAAAAGAATATTCCCAAAAAGCCCATAAATAAAAGTATAGCAGAAACAAAAAATAGAACAATAAAGCTAAAAAAGTCAACACTTTCGGTCAACAAAAAACTTAAACTGACCAAAGCCAGCATAAAACCGTTTACGAAGCCATATAACATGAAGAATACCCCTAAGCCCGTTAACCCCCCATATGAGCGATGGGCTTTCTTGGCTTTTTCTTCGGCATCGGTAAATTCGACGCATAAATCTGACCATTCATCTCGTTTGGCGGTGATTGCCCGATCAAATTTTTGTGTGCCCACCATCACAGCGGCAGCGTTGAGTAGTTGGTTGTAAAGTTCGTGATTCATTTCTTTCCTCCTAAAAATAAAAAGTGCATACAACCGAAGCTGTACGCACCGAAAAACGCAAACTCCGATTGTTGCTACACAAACTGAAATAGAACCACGGCTTTTAGCCATAACTATTCCGTGGAATTTGCATTTTTACCAAATTCTAAAAATAATTATGGACAAAAAAGGGTATAATTATCCCATAAATAAAAAATACCGCAATTCTAATTATTCAGTTTGTGTAGCATAATTAGTATATCATAAATATAGTGGATTGTAAATAGAATTTTCAAAAAATGTTAGGGGAACTATTTAGATACTTATATTAGATTTAGTTGGTGGTTGTCGATGTATATCTTTTTTGATGTGCAAATCAGGATTTATAGGTGAGTTTGTGGTTGGGGTACAGGAGATCCTTCGGCGACGCTCGCAGAGCGAGCTGCTCAGGATGACAGATAGATGAAAATTCATCGAGAACAATACCCGATACCGATAACGCTCACCTGACGAGTCATTCTGAGCGGAGCGTGAGCGCAGCCGAAGAATCTCCCCCTATTAAATTAGGATTAAAAATAAAAGGAGCAGCTCCGAATGAACTGCTCCTTGTTTTATTATTTATATTCAAAAAATTTTGCGTTATAGGCGACGCATATTTCCTGTGTGTCGTTGAGAATGACAAGATAAAATTCATCTCCGATTATCGAGGTGTTGCTGATGCCGTCTCTGCTCATATTGTAAAGCGAGCTCCATTCGTAGCACCGATAGGGAATGCGCCATTTTCTCGACGAAAAATAAAGAAATGCAACCTCGTTAATATAAAGATGATTGCGTCGTCTTCTTCCTATATATATATTTATACCGCGATGTGGGTTAGGTTCAACGACCGTTTCTTTATCAACGTTAACGAGTGTATCCTTTATTACCGTATATTCTCCGCAGGTGACGGTGGTCTTGTACAGCTTCTCCGCGCGTATACGGGGAAGAAAAACGGCAACCGCGACGACAGGCAAAAGAAGACTTACCAAACCCACTATCCAATGGATGAATTTAAAGGCGAAGATGATCAGCAGTACGGAGACGAACAAAGCCGCGATAAGCATTTGGAGTGCCGAATACCTTACTTTTAGCTGTTTTTTCTTAAACGCTATGACGTTCTGTTCTATATTTTTGCTCGTTAAAACTTCCTTTTTCATACGTGCTCCTTATAACAACGTTTTTCTCAATTCCTCGGGGGTGAGCGGTGAGAGAAGCGCGGGGGCAATGTCAAGCACGGTCTTACATCCGCTCTCACCCGAGGCATTCATTCTTACGGCGGCTCTCGCATACGCTACGATGACCGACGACGTAAACTCGGGGTTGGAGTCGAGCTTAAGACTGTACTCTATTACATGATTATGCTCCCCATTAAAGCCTGTTTTGCCCGTGCGAATGACAAATCCGCCGTGCGGAATGCCGCTGTGGTCACGCTCAAGCTCTTCTTTGGTTATAAAATGAACGGTGGTGTCATAGTCGGCAAAGTAGTTGGGCATGGTCTTTATCTCGTTTTCTATACGGGCAAGATCAGCGCCCTCCTTTGCGACAACGAAGCATTCGCGGATATGCTTTTGTCTGGTCGTGAGCTCGGGGCAGCTTCCACTTCTCACCGCCTCAAGAGCGGCGTCTACGGGAATGGTATATTGTTTTGTGTCCGCAACTCCGTCTATGCGGCGGATAGTGTCCGAATGTCCTTGGCTTACGCCCTTGCCCCAGAACGTGTAGTCCTTGCCATCGGGAAGCACCGCGTCCGCGTACATTCTCGCAAGCGAGAACATACCGGGGTCCCAACCTACGGAAATGACAGCTACCTTGCCGCTATCTCTTGCCGCCTTGTCGACGTTGTCGAAATGCTCGGGTATCCTCGCGTGCGTGTCAAAGCTGTCAACTACGTTGAAAAGCTCCGCAAGCGCGGGAGTCTGCACGGGCAGATCGGTAGCGCTTCCACCGCAAAGTATCATAACGTCTATTTCGTCCTTATGATCAGCTACCGTATCGGCGTGATAAACGGGAACGCCCTCTGTGTTTATCTTAACGGTCTCGGGTGCTCTGCGCGTGAAAATGGCGGCAAGCTCCATATCGGGATTTTGACGTATTGCCGCTTCAATGCCTCTTCCGAGATTTCCGTATCCGAAAATACCAACTCTTATGCTCATAATTTCACCTCCGCGTGAAGAACAAATAAATACAAAAAAATTATAGCACAAAAGTATTTCCGTTTCAATAGAAACACGAAAAGAATTTGTAATTTTTTTATGGTAATACGTTTTCGGCAACTGCTCTGAGGCTTTGTATCGCTACTCCGTCGGAAAGCGCCGTAAAGGCTTGCTCATAGGGAAGCTCGATCATAGAGCCGAGAATATGAAGTATTCTCATTGACGCAAAATTGTAGGTCGAAAGTCGGCGGTCAAGCGCGTCGTCGCTATGGGCGCAAACAAGTATATCGTCATCGGTAAAGCCTGAGATGATGAGCGTGTGGTAAAAGTCGCCCGTGCTGTTGGCAAGCTGAACGACGTCACCTATGGCAATGTCCGCTCCCGTTCTCGCGAGCGTTGCGTAAGGTCCTTCGCTCATTTGCCCCGCAAAATCATTGCTTTTGGTGAGAAAATCGTACAAGGACTCAACGCTTGACCATGCGGGGGCGCGATCGTCTACCGAGCGGTAATACCAACCGAAGGTGGGGGTGAGATCCATAATTGGCGCGCCTGCGAGCAGAGACTGGGAAACGAAGTTTGTGCAGTTACCGCC
>JAZSNX010000113.1:0-3909 GCA_045536665.1 Eubacteriales bacterium | reverse complement strand
CTCAGCCCCGTCCTCAGAACTTCGGCGGTGGCGGCGGAACGGGTATTACCGTTCATCCCGTAGGCTTCCTCGTTGTAGAGCCCGATGGCGACGTAGAATTCCTCAGCGTATCCAACAAGGGCAAGCCCGATCCTGTAGACCAGATCGCCGATCTTGTTGAGAGAACTCCCGATATAATCGCTAAGATAAAGGACATCTTCTCTAAGGACGTAGATTATCAGGATTAAAGTCTTAGCAGAATGACCCCCTCTCTTCCCTCATATATTGTATAAAGAAACAATTCGCGTATAAATGGGGGAAGCTATGAAAAAAAGAATATTACTGCACTTGTTTGGTTTTTTCGTAACTCTGGTGATGCTTTCGCACACAGCTACGCTTTTTTGCCGTGCTCAGGTGACACTTGCCTTATCCGCCGAGAGCGCTGTGCTCATAGATGCTCACAGCGGTAAGGTGCTCTACGAAAGCAACGCGCACGAGCGTCTCGGTATGGCAAGCACTACCAAAATAATGACGGCACTTACAGTCACTCGTCTTGCCTCGCTCACGGATATCGTTAGCATACCGCGTGAGGCGGTGGGAACAGAGGGTTCTTCTGTCTACCTTTGCGAGGGGGAGAAGCTTACTGTGGAGCAGCTGCTCTACGCCCTTCTGCTCGCTTCGGCTAACGATGCCGCGGTTGCTCTTGCCTTATTTTGCTCGGGAAGCGTTGAGGCTTTCGCGAATGAAATGAACGCATACGCAAAAGAGCTCGGACTTGAGAACACGAGCTTTCAGAATCCTCACGGTCTATATGACGAGCAGCATTACACAACAGCCTACGAGCTTGCGCTGATCACCAAAGCAGCCTTAGAGACGAGCGTCATAAGACGTATAGTCTCGACCTATAAGGCGACTATTCCCTTTGACGGCGTGCCCGATAAAAGACTGGTTGTCAATCATAACAAGCTGCTTCGCGCCTATGATGGCGCGATAGGCGTAAAAACGGGATTTACCAAAAAGACCGGAAGATGCCTTGTAAGCGCCGCTCTGCGTGACGGAATGACGCTTATTGCGGTAACGCTGAACGACCCCGACGATTGGAGAGATCACACCGCTATGCTCGACTATGGCTTTGAGAATTACGAAAGAAGAATTATAGCGGATATAGGAGAGCTATGCGTGGATATGCCCATAACCGGTGGTGTTGCCGATACGGTAACTCTGAAAAATACAGCTCCCATTGCGCTTACAATGCCAAGAGCTGAAAAGTCCCCCGACCTTACAGTATATTCGACACATAGATTTTTGTACGCGCCGGTAAATAGCGGTGAATGCGTGGCATTTGCCGAAGCTGTGTACCAAGGGGAAACGTGCACCGCCAAGCTTGAAGCATGCGAGACGGTAGCTAAAAAAACGAGCAAAAAGAGCTTTTTTCAAAGGCTTATCAACTTTTTCAAAAAGGATTGAAGAATGGCTTTAGTAAGACTTCAAAAATACTTTACCGATTGCGGGGTCATGTCACGCCGTGCCGCCGAGGAGCAGATACGCCTCGGCAAGGTAAGGGTCAACGGAGCTGTCGCTCACATAGGCGACAGTATAGATCCCGAGCGCGATAAGGTGGAATACGGCGGTAAGATAATCATACCGTTTTGCGACGAAAAAATATGCGTGATGCTCAATAAGCCCCGAGGATACGTAACTACTATGTCAGACGAGCGTGGCAGAAAAAGCGTTAATATGCTGGTTTCCGACCTTCCCGTAAGGGTCTATCCCATAGGCAGGCTCGATATGGACTCAGACGGTCTTTTGCTGCTCACAAACGACGGCGCTTTAGCCGAGCGTCTGACACACCCACGCCACGATATACCGAAGATATACCACGTAACCGTTAAGGGAACTGTGAGCGAGCAGCAGCTTGAGGCGCTCAACAAGGAAATGGTGATAGACGGATATAAAATAACTCCGGTCAAGACCACCGTGTATCTCCCCGACAAGCGCGACGTAGGCGTTACCGTGCTCGAAATGACGCTTTACGAGGGACGAAACAGACAAATAAGAAAGATGTGCGACTTACAGTCGTTAAAAATAACAAGACTCTGCCGCATAGCCATAGGCAAGCTGAGGCTCGGATCTCTGCCGCAGGGCAGATACAGACGCCTCAGTCACTCGGAGATGGAATATCTCAGAGGCGGACAGCAAAAAAAGGAGACCTAAAATGTTAAAAATATTACCTCTTCAATCAAAGCTTGAGCAAGAGGAGCTGTGCGTTAAGTGCGGCGTTGAATACGACCCCGACCTTCTCGCCTACGCCGCCTCGGTGGACGACCGCATAGCGGGTATATGCCAATTTAAGCTCACTGACAAGGGCGGTATAATATCGTCGTTTGCCGCCGCTACCGATTTTTACAGCAGAGACGCGCTTTTCGTTCTCGGCAGAGGCACACTTAATTTTATTGACCTTTGCGGAGTCCATTACGCGGTCTTTGAGGCTGATTTCGAGGACGAGGAGCTGCTCCGTCAGATCGGCTTTAAGAAAAACCCTGAGGGGGTATACGATGTCGATCTCGAGGGCTTTTTCACCTCTGGACACTGTCATTGATATAAACGCCTTGACAAAGGCGATCTATTATGATATAATAATTGGAAGATAGAGCAAATAATATTTGTTCTCGCTTTCCGAAAACGAAAGGATGTATAACATATGACTCACGAAATAAGCATTTCTGTGCTGCTTAAGGTTTTGAAGGCAGCTTGGTGGAAGATCCTCATCTTCACAGTAGTCATCGCACTTATCGCAGCAGCCGTAACGACATTCGTTATTCCCAAGAAGTACTCGTCCTCCGTAACCTTCTTTATAATCAACACGAGCACGACGTACGAGTACACCAACACCACGCTCCTTGATGCAGCTACTCAGCTCGCTAACGATTACATAGAGATAATCAAGAGCGATAAGATGCTCAGGGAGATACTCAAGGACCTCAAGGCAGAGGGATACGTAGGCGTTAATGAGAGCAACATAAGATCTATGATATCCTCCCAGACCTCAAAGGACGTCTCAACCTTCACGATCACCGCTACCTCTACCAACAGCGCGCTTTCTCACAGCATAGCTAAATCCATTGAGGAGAACGCGCCTAAGATCGTCAAGTCGATAACCAGACCCAGCTATAAATCGAATCTCTATTTGTTTACGGATAAAAACAACGATAACCGTCCCTCGTCTATCGATGAGTTCACGGCTATGTCCGAGGACGATCTTGAGTGCATAAAGGCAATAAGAACGCCTACGCTGTCAGACGTCCCCGTTTCTCCCGATCTCACCTCCAATACTTTGCTTGCGGCTGTGGCAGCGTTTGTAATATCCTACGCGTTATTCCTCGTCATCAAGCTCTTTGATACGGTGATCCACGGTGAGGAAAGCGCAAAGACGCTCGTAGGTCTTCCTATCATCGCTAAGATCCCAACATGGGAAAAGAGCTCCAAGAGCTCAAGCGACAATTAATAAGGTAAAGGAGTAAAGAAAATGAGTAAAAAGAAAAAGAACAACGAAGTCACTACTGTGACCAGACTCCTCGACGAAAACACTCCCTTTGCCATAAAGGAATCCTTTAACCAGCTCAGAACAAATCTTATGTACACTCCTCACGACGGTGAGGGCTGTCCCGTGTATGCCATAACCTCAGCTACCGAGAGCGTCGGCAAGAGCACTGTATCCTCAAATATCGCTATCTCATATGCTCAGATAGGCAAAAAGGTGCTTCTTGTGGACGGAGATATGCGTCTGCCTGTTTTGGCAAAGAGCTTCGGATACGACGAAAAGCTTCAGGGGCTTAGCGAGCTGCTTTCGGGCATAGTGAACAATCATAATGATGTGATAGTATCACCTCAGCCCAATCTCTCGATTTTGGCGAGCGGCTGCGTACCGCC
>JAZSNX010000080.1:0-11492 GCA_045536665.1 Eubacteriales bacterium | reverse complement strand
AAGCAAAGAGTTGCTATTGCGGGAATAATGGCTATGATGCCGAAATGCATCATATTCGATGAATCCACGGCAATGCTCGACCCCGTTGGACGAAAAGAGGTAATGAGCTCGATAATACGCCTCAATCGAGAAAAGGGAATTACCGTTATTATGATCACTCACTATATGGAAGAGGCGGCTCTTGCGGATAGAATTGTTGTTCTTGACGACGGTCATATGTTGCTCGACGGTACTCCGTCATACGTTTTTGAGCATGAGAGTATACTGAGGAGCTGCGGACTTAATGTACCTCAAGGAACTGAACTTATCCATCGCCTGAGAGCTGACGGTCTTTTGCCTCTGGGTGAATGTGTAACGCTTGAACAATGCGCCGATATTATTGCAAGCGCACTAAAAAAGGATAACTGAAATGGCTGAAATCGTATTGGAAAACGTTAGCTTTTATCACGGCAAAGACACGCCGTATGAGATAAAAGCGCTTGATAATATCAATATAACCATTCCCCATGGAGTGATCACGGGAATTATAGGACACACAGGCTCGGGAAAATCCACGCTTGTACAGATGTTTAACGGACTTCTGAAGCCCGGTGAGGGAAGAGTTCTCATTGATGGCGAGGACATCTGGAGTAATCCTAAAAAAATTAATAACGTGCGATTTCGAGTTGGTCTTGTAATGCAATATCCCGAATATCAGCTGTTTGAGGAAACTATTTATAAGGATATCGCATTTGGTCCTAAAAATATGGGACTTTCGGATGAAGAGATAAAGACGCGCGTTGAGGAGGCTGCCGATTTTGTTGGCTTCGACAAGGCATTGCTTGAGCGCTCTCCGTTCGATCTTTCCGGTGGACAAAAGCGTAGAGCGGCAATTGCTGGCATCATAGCGATGAGACCAGAGGTTCTCGTTCTTGACGAGCCTGCCGCGGGTCTTGATCCTAAAGGCAGGGACGCGATATTCAACAACATAGTCGAATATCAAAGAAAAAGCGGAAGTACCGTCGTTATAGTAAGTCACAGCATGGAGGATATGGCAAGGCTTTGCGATAATCTTATAGTTATGGCTTCGGGAAAGATCTTTATGAGCGGTTCTCGCTCCGAGGTTTTCGGTCAAGCTGAAAGACTTACAGAGGTAGGACTTGACGTTCCGCAGATAACAAGACTTATGGATATGCTTGTTTCTCGTGGTATAGCCATTGAAAAGGGAATATATACAGTAGATCAAGCCTACAGCTATTTAACCAATATTTTATTTAAACAGGAAATCAAAAAATGAAAAGTATTGCTTTGGGGCAGTATTATCCGTCAGGCTCAGTATTGCACAAATTAGATCCAAGAATTAAAATAATAATCGCGTTACTTTATATCGTATGCTCTTTTTTGTGCAAGAATATTATCAGCTTCGCTTTACTTGCAATAAGCGCTGTAATATTGGTAGCGCTCGGAAGAATTCCGCTTAAGATCGTTTTTGGCGGGCTTCGCCCCGTTCTGATAATTCTTATATTTACCGCTGTTATCAATATCTTCTGGACAACGGGAGAAACGCTCCTTTTTGAATGGAAGTTTATTAAAATATACCTTGAGGGAATATTCTCGGCAGTATTTATCGTTATAAGAATAACAGCGCTGATCATTGGCACGTGTATGCTTATGACGTATACTACAACTCCTATTGAATTAACTGACAGCATTGAGGATCTTCTCTCACCGCTCAAAAAGATCAAGCTACCTGTTCACGAGTTTGCTATGATGATGACTATAGCGTTGAGATTTATTCCCACGCTTGTTGAGGAGACCGACAAGATAATGACAGCGCAAAAGGCAAGGGGTGTTGATTTCTCAAGCGGAAGTCTCGTTAAAAGAGCTAAGGCGCTCATACCAATACTTATACCGCTTTTTGTATCGTCATTTAACCGTGCCGCTGATCTTGCAACCGCTATGGAATGCAGATGCTATCACGGTGGAGACGGACGTACGAGAATGAAGGTAAGACGAGTGCGCTTTATAGACTTTATTCCACTTGTATCGATAGTTATATTTGGCGCTGCTTTAGTAGTCCTGAATATTCTCAATATCGGTTTCACTATGTAAACGGAAGGGAGTTAGGACATTGTCAAAGCTTTTGTTAGAGATCTGCTTTGTTGGTACTGCGTATTGCGGTTATCAGGTACAGCCCGATCGTCCCACGGTGCAACAGATGTTAAATGTTGCAGCAAAGAAGCTCTTTGGCTTTGATTGCGACGTTGTTGGTTGTAGCAGAACAGATAGTGGTGTTCACGCAAATCAATTCTTTGCTACGGTAACAATAAAGGGTGAGGATAAATTAGTCACGAGTATTCCAATAGATAAGATATCATCCGCGCTTTGCTTTTATCTTCCCGAAGATATATCAGTAAGATCCGCATCTTGGGTAGACGATAGCTTTCATGCGAGATACGACGTAAAATACAAGGAATACCTCTATCGCATCTGGAACGGCAGAGAAAGAGATCCTTTTTTACAGGGAAGAGCGTGGCACTACCCGAAGCATATCAATGATGCCACTGTTGAACGTATGCGGCTTGCGGCAAAGCAGTTTGAGGGCACACACGATTTTTGCTCGTATATGTCGGCTAATTCCTCAGTTACGAGCACAGTGAGAACAGTGCTTTCAACAGATGTTTACAAAGAGGGGGATTCCATATATTTCAAGGTCAGTGCGGATGGATTTCTCTATAATATGGTAAGAATATTTACCGGTACTCTTATATCCGTAGCAGAGGGGAAGATATCGGAAAACGATATTGATGATATCACAGCCGCAAAAGACCGTTCAAGAGCGGGAATAACGGCACCGCCTCAGGGCTTGTATCTAAACAAAGTGGTATACTAAGGAGATATTTATTTTTTTGAAAGGAGGAAGCAGATGAAAAAAGCGTCAAAGGATAATAAAAACGATGGCCGTAAAAAAGTAAAAAATATTGCGGATCTGCTTACTCTCGCGGGAAAATTCGGTGAGCTTTTCAATCCGACACCGCAAAAAGAAAAGGTATTGCGCCGAGAAGACTTCCACGGTGCGGGTGACACGTACTACGCAAGCGTCTCTGTCGGATATAAGATAATCGAAAGAATACTCATAATATTTCTTGCGATATTTCTAATAATTTCTCTTGTATCAAATTTCAGTGTGATAACGTATGATAATTTCTTTTATCTTCTAAAGGACTTTTCAACTGCTGTTGATATTGAGACCTCTAATTACGATACGCTTTCCTACAGCTCAAACTCGAGGCATTATTTCTCACTGTTTCGTGAGGGGCTTGTAATGGCAAATCCGTCTAACATTTCGGTTTATACTGCTACCGGACGACGCACACTTCAAGCAACTTCTCAGTTTTCATCACCGTGCGTTTTGAGTTCAGATAAATACTTTTTAGTATACGATACAGCGGGAACTACATTTTCAGTGTATAATTCCTTCTCAAGAGTATATTCGGAAACGCTTGAATATCCTGTTACAGACGCTTGCTTTGCGGACGACGGAAGAATGGCGGTAACTACCAGAGATATAAGTAATCGTTCGCTCGTCCATATCTATGATGAAGATTTTAGACGTTTGTTTACTGTACCTTCAAATAAATTCGCATTTGATATAGCAATGAACAGCGCAAGCGACAGTATGGCAATATGTTATTATGATATTGGTAATGGAAGCGGTATTACCCAGATAGATATACGTAAATTATCCGACATGGAGATCATACAAACCATAGAGGTTGAGGGAGAGTTCTTACTTCAATCAGGATATCTCTCAAGCGAGTATTTTGCAATAATTACTGACAGATCCGTGCGTATATACGATAGATATTTTGAAGAGATAGATGTGTATGAATACATAAATGCTCAAATATCAGGTTTTTGCATTAATGATTACGGCGCTGCCGTTTCGTTTACCGAAAATTCAAAGAACTACGCGGTGGCATTTGACAGCTCGGGAGATCTTGTTTATGACGAGCCTACCGATACCGCAATAAATGATATCGGAATATATGAAGGCTATCTCTTTTTGAGGACAGACCTTGGAGTAACACGTGTTGACTATAAGGGATCTCACCATCAATTTCTTCCATCAGCACAGGGAAAAATGCTGCTTTACGGTGCGGATACAGCCCTTGTATGCGGGGAGTCAAAGGCTGAATATCTTGTCTTCGAATAAAAAATAAACTATCAAAGAAAGGAGCTTGATGCTAAATGAATATGATCGAATTGACGGTGCTTATCGTCATAACCGGAAGCATACCACTTTTAGCTAAAAACAAAATAAGGTCTATACACATCAAGCTGCTTGCTTTATCGATATCGATACTGATATCAAAGTTATTTGGTGCGCGGTTTGGTAACACTTTGGTATTTAATATCGGAAAATTGGATAAAAATATATTTAATTCTCAAGTTGTTAGGAATATTGCAGAGAGGATAGCTCCAACTATCGGAACGATCATTGTATTTTTACAGCTTTCCATAATCATAAAGAGTATCACAAGCTTTATAAACGGTGAGATCAACAGTGACATTCGCATCGTCATTTGTGATAGACTTATGGGGGCGCTTAACGGATTGTTTATAGTTGTTGGCTTTTCATTCTCATTTGCTGAGGTAGTTAGGATAGCGCTTACTCGAATTAAGCTTTTCAGAAGTGAAGTTCGCAGCTTCGTGCCGCATAACAACGATAAAGGAATTAAATTCGTTGCAAATTTGAATTGATGTTCTCTCTATTCGTTTGGTTTAATAAATAACATATTTTTTTGAGAGGATAATAAAAATGAAGTTGAAAAACATACCTAACATTCTGTCGATAATCAGAATACTGCTTGTTTTCGTATTCCTGTATATATTTTTTGTTGTTGACAATATCTATTTAGCGCTTCTCATCTTTTTGATAGCAGGCGCTACCGACGTTGTGGACGGTTATCTTGCGAGGCGCAACGGTTGGATAACAAATCTTGGAAAAATACTCGACCCTGTTGCTGACAAGCTGATGCAATGTACTGTACTCGTCAGCCTGTGTATCAAGAAAATAGTACCGATATGGTTTGTTATTCCGTTTTTTGCAAAGGAGTTATTTACCATTATAATCGGTTTGATTGTTATCAAGAGACGAAGTGTAAACGTGGTTAGTAAGTGGTACGGTAAGCTTGCTGTCTGCCTGTTCTACGCTACCGTTGCGATATCTATAATATTTAGGGATTTTCTCGCTTCAAATCCCGTTGTTGCGGCGTTTGTATTTATGCCCGCCGTAATATTCGCTTTGGCTGCGCTCGGCGCGTATGTAAAGCACTACTCTTACCTCAAGAAGGAAGCGGTAAATCAAAGCAAACTAATAAACAATATCCGAAAGGAACAGTAAAGCAAGCTGTTGCTTGCCATGCTGTGTAAGCTAAACTATGGTAATGTGTTCAAGATGCCACAAAAGAGTGGCGGTAGTATTTGTTACAAAATTAGAAAACGGCAATAAGCTCAACGAGGGACTTTGCATCAAGTGTGCAAAGGAAATGGGCATTCCTGTTGATAATATGCTTGGAAACGTTATGAATCAATTCGGTATATCTCCAGATCAGCTTGAATCAATGGAAGATAGTCTTGGAAGTATGATGGCTGAGATGCCCGATCTGCCTACCGAAAACGATGATCTCGAGGAGGGAGGAGCGCCCGCTATCGATATGCCCAAGCTTTTTGGAGAGGCAGGACTCCCCGTCTCACCTACACCCGCTCCAAAGTCAAAGAGCAAGAACAAGGCTTCCACAGATGCTCCGAAAAAATACAAATTTTTGGACACCTACTGCCGTAATCTTACAAAGCGCGCGGTGGACGGAAAGCTTGATCGTATAATAGGACGTGAAAAAGAGCTTGATAGGATCATACAGATACTTTGCCGTCGCCAAAAGAACAATCCCTGTCTTATAGGTGAGCCGGGTGTCGGAAAAACGGCTATAGCAGAAGCATTAGCTCAAAGGATAGCCGATGACAATGTCCCATTTAAGCTTAAGGGCATTCAAATATATCTTGTGGACCTCACGGCGCTTGTAGCGGGTACGCAATTCAGAGGACAATTCGAGTCTCGTATCCTTGGCCTTCTCAATGATGTCAGAACAGCAGGAAACGTTGTTCTCGTTATTGATGAGGTGCATAATATCGTTGGCACGGGCGATGCCGAGGGAAGCGTTAACGCCGCAAATATACTCAAGCCCGCTCTTTCAAGAGGCGAGATAAGGATAATAGGCGCTACTACCCTTAACGAGTACCGCAAATATATTGAAAAGGATACAGCGCTTGAGCGAAGATTTCAGCCTGTAACCGTAAATGAGCCCTCTATTGCTGAGACAATAGAGATGCTTGGCGGTATCAAGCACTATTACGAGGATTTTCATTCTATAAAGATACCTGATAACGTTATTAGAAGAGCAGTTCTAATGTCCGAAAGATATATTATGGATCGATACCTTCCCGATAAGGCGATAGATCTGCTTGACGAGGCTGCTTCAAAGCTGTCGCTGTCAAGCTCAGTGCTCAATGAGGCTCAGCGAATACGCGAGGAGCTTCTCTCACTTAAGGATAAGCGAGAGGAGCTTGAGGCGCAGACTCAGTCCGATGAGAAGTCATCTCAGAAATGCTATGAAGAAATAGCTGAGATAAAGTCAAAGGAGCTTTCTCTTTCCGAAAGACTTCGTGAGATAGAGCCATCCTGTGAACAGGTGGTGCTTACGGAATCTGACATTGCCGAGGTCATTGAGATATGGACGGGAATACCCGCATCTGATATCACGCAGAATGAATATGAGCAGATAGATACGCTCGAAAACAGGCTTAAGCAGAAGATAATCGGACAGGATAAAGCCGTAGAAGCGGTAGCAAGAGCTATAAAACGAAACAGAGCGGGAATATCCTACAGGCGCAAGCCGGTTTCCTTTATATTCGCTGGTCCTACAGGAGTTGGTAAAACGGAGCTTGTAAAAACACTTGCGGCGGACCTTTTCCATTCCCCCGAAACACTTATCAGACTTGATATGTCCGAGTTTATGGAAAAGCACTCTGTATCGAGAATAATCGGTGCGCCTCCCGGCTACGTTGGATTTGACGAAGCTGGACAGCTGACTGAAAAGATAAGACGCCGTCCGTATTCGGTAGTTCTTTTTGATGAGATCGAAAAAGCGCATCCAGACGTTCTTAATATACTTCTTCAGATACTTGATGACGGACGTATAACCGACGCAAGAGGGAAGACTGTAAATTTTGAGAACACAGTCATAGTTATGACTACAAATGCAGGCTCAGATAATTCCGCGGCAACTGTCGGCTTCTATGCGAGTGAAGCTACACGCGGTGAGAATAAGACGATGAAGGCGCTAAGCGCTTTTCTCAGACCTGAATTTATCAACCGTGTCGACGAGATAATAACGTTTAATTCCTTGACCATTACAGACTTTGAGCATATAGCTGAGATCATGCTTGGTGAGCTTAAGCTTTCTCTTGAAGAAAAGGGAATCAAATTCACTTATTCGAGCGAAGCTGTGAAATTTATAGCTACAAGCTCGTTCTCTCAAAAGTATGGTGCGCGTAATATGAGGAGATTTATTACGGCCAATGTCGAGGATATGCTCGCTGAGAAAATAATAGCCGACTATTCACAGACCATTGCGGGTGCAGCTCTTAAATATTCCAAAAAACAAAATAAACTGATAATCGAGTGTATTTAAAATGAACGAAAAATGGTTTTCACTTTCCTTGGGTGAAGTTGAGAAAAAACTGAAGACCAATGCCGCCACGGGACTTTCCCGAAAGGCGGCTCGTTCTGCTTTGAATTATTACTCACAAAGGACAGGAGCATTGTATATTAAGCGCAAGAGATCCGTTGGGTTGATGCTTGCTCAGATATTTTCCGACTTTGCTCTTATAATGCTTTTGATAGCCGCCTTTCTTTGTCTTTTCTTTGAGGAAAACTCTATGGGTGTTTCCGTCCTCGTTGTTTCAACGCTCAGCGTTACGGTTTCGTTTATCTATTATTACAGATCCCAGAGATATCTTGAGAAAATGCAAGTTCACTATCTGCCTACAGCTAAGGTGATAAGGGGAGGGAAGCTTTACTGTATTCCATTTGGAGATGTTGTCCCCGGTGACGTTATGATAGTTGAAAAAGGAGACGTCGTTTGCGCAGACGCGCGCCTTGTCACCTCTGATAGTCTAAAGGTCTCTATGAGAATGGATAAGAATAAATACGTTTCCTTAGAAAAACGTTCAAACGGAGTTATGTCTGCTGACGTCAACGATCCTACCAAGCTGAATAATATAATCCACGCAGGCTCTGTTATCGAAAGCGGAAGCGCAAGAGCTATTGCTTATGCCGTTGGTAGATATACGTATCTTGGCGCAAAAACAGGTGGCATATTTGAACAAAAAGCGGACACGACTCCCAAGGCGCTTGCGGAGATGAAAAAGATATTCTCGCTGGTAAGCTTTATATCTATGATTTGCATACTTCCGTTTTGCGTCATCAGTCTTATGATAAGCAGAATCAATGGCGGAACGTCTATTCTTTCATCAGTATTTTTGACCGCTCTCGCCATTACAGCATCCTCACTTACACAGCTCACAAGCACTTTGTGCAGAATATTTCACGCGAGAGCCGCAAAGCTACTGCTGCATACTCAAAATCCTGTTGCTGTTCGAACGGCAGAAACGCTTGATAGACTTTCGGATGTCAAGCATATCTTTATGCTTGACGGTTGCGCGGTAACTGATGGCATACTGTATTATGACTCGGCGTTCAACGCAGAAGGGGAAATAAAAAAGATAGTTAAGTATACCCCTACGCTTGTCAGTCTCTTTGAGGCGGCAACATTATATAATATGGCTGATGCCAATTCAGTAAGCGTTGGAATAAGCTTGCCTAATAGATTTAAGACAGGACTTTCACAGTTCCTTGCGCAAGCTACGGTCGACATTGACGCTCTGAAGATCAGATGTCCTATCGTCTCTTATTCATCCGCTACTATAACCGACCCAGTCGATAGAGTTTATTATACCGATATGGGGGCTGGGCACGTTGTCGAGCTTTCTCAGGGCGCTCATTTGCTTTTAAAATGCTCTCACAGTGTTGTCGGAGGTAACGTCCAAGCTCTATCAAGCGTTGGACTTGACAGACTTCGCCATGCTGTGGAGATGTACTTGTCTAATGGCAAAAAGGTACTTGTATTTACTCGCTGTACGGTCTCTCAGACCGGAGCGTTTGGAGAAAGATGCTTCATAGGCGCTATCGTATTAAGCGAGAGAACTGATATGACTTCTATAAGGAGTATATCAGATCTCAAAAAGAGAGGAGTTAACGTTGTTTCCTTCATACCCGCTGACCAAAAGACATCTCTTTTGGACGTACCTGCGGACGCACGGCTCGGAATGTCTGCGCAAAAGGCGGAATTTGCGCGTGAAGGAAAGCCTTTAACATATAGGTTTGGAGATATATCTACATATTACGGATTCAGTGATCTTGACGTATGTGAGCTTATCGCCCACGCTCATAATAACGGACAGGGTGTTGCGGTTATAGCTTTTTCAAACACTTTCAAAAACGCGATACGTGAAGCAGATGTGTTTATATCCTGCACTGACGTTGACAGCCGACTTGGCACATCAGCACAACAAGAGATCAACAACACGGATATCGCGGGCGAGACAACAAGCATGTCATGCGTACAAACCGTAAAGGCTTCCGCGGACATACTTATACGCCGTCCTTCGAAAAAAAGAAGAGGCGGTCTTAGCGCCTTGCTCGGTGCATTTGCCGCTACAGCTACTGTTCGGAGAAATCTTTGTGCCTTCTTTACCTACGTTATGACAACACAGCTTCTTCGCTTGTGCATGGTAGCCTTGCCAATGCTTTTCGGCGATACTGTCCTTGACGCAAGGCACATCGCGGTGTGCGGCTTTATTATTGATATGCTCGTGCTGTTGATGTTTGCTTTTGATAAAAAGCCGTGCTTAAATCGAGCTTATGACACAGCTTTTACGCTTAGGAGCTATATAAAGAATAATATGCCGCTTTGGATATCGACCTTAGTTGCGGGAATATTTGCCATTGTCGTTCCGATAGTGGTTGATTATATCGGCTTTATGGGACCCTACCTTTATGAAACGGAATATCTGTTCTGCGCGCTTTTGTGGATGCATCCAACCATACTTTATTTCATTAGATTTGGCAATATCAGAAATATAGAAAAAGCTATAAAGGACAAAGCGTACATAGCTTTGTGCGCAGGTATTATCGTATTTGTAGCGCTTATGCATTTAATAGCGCCGCTTGGAACTCTTATGAAGGTGACTGCAAGTCCGATAGCATATTTTGTACTGACGTTTTTGCCAATAGTTATATTTGCGCTCACGTCGGTCCTTGCAAATATCAAAAGAACAAAATGAATACAAAAAATCTTCCTTGCATAAGTTTTAGTAACTATTGCAAGGGAGATTTTTATTTTGGAAAGATTCAATACCTGTGAGCTTAGAAATAAAGATGTTATAAATCTTTGTGACGGAGTAAGACTCGGATGCCCAAGTGATTTTGAGATAAATACCTGCGACGGGAAGATCACGGCGCTGATAGTCGAAGGGCAGGGGGGCTTTTTGGGCTTTGGACAATCAAAGGATATAGTAATACCGTGGTGTAAAATAGAATGTATAGGCGAGGACACAATACTTGTCAGGATCGAACGAAGTGAGTATATTTTGCCTGACGACAAGCGAAAGAAAAGAAGAAGCTTTTGGTAATTGTAAATATTTTGTAAACAAACCCAAATGTACTTGATGGATATTTAATAATATGGTATAATATTGCAGTTGCGTGACGAGATTACACGCAAAAAAATACACACACATTGGCTTCTGCGGTGCGATTTTACTTTTTATGTGAATTAATCGCTTGCTATGTGGTGGAAAAAACCAAAGGAGGACATAAAAATGTCAATTATCTCAATCAAACAGCTTCTCGAAGCAGGCGTTCATTTTGGACACCACACAAGAAGATGGAATCCCAAAATGCAGGAGTACATCTTCACAGAAAGAAACGGAATCTACATCATCGACCTTCAGAAGACAGTAAAGAAGTTCGATGAGGCGTATGCTTTCGTTCGCGACATCTCCGCACAGGGCGGAAACATTCTTTTCGTAGGTACAAAGAAGCAGGCTGCCGATGCCATCAAGGAAGAGGCAACTCGTTGCGGTATGTACTATGTAAACGTTCGTTGGCCCGGCGGTATGATGACAAACTTCAAGACCATCAAGCGCTCCATCGGTCGTCTCAACGCTCTTGAGAAGATGCAGGAGGATGGCACGTTCGATCTTCTTCCCAAGAAGGAAGTTGCCGCAAAGCAGAAGGAGATCTTCGACCTTGAGAAGAACTACGGCGGTATCAAGACCATGGATACGCTTCCTTCCGCAATCTTCATCGTTGACCCTAGAAAAGAGAG
>JAZSNX010000050.1:0-8473 GCA_045536665.1 Eubacteriales bacterium | reverse complement strand
CCCTATACTGCTGATAGGCGGTCTTTTTGTCACGGCAACTCTCGATCTCGTGCTTACGCTGGTTATGGCACTCATACTTCCCTTTATAACTCTCACTGTTTTTATGATATCCCACAAGGGCGTTCCGCTCTTTAAGCGCATACAGCACTCTCTGGACGGTATGACAAGGATAGTCCGCGAGGACGCTCAAGGCATACGTGTGATAAAGGCACTCTCTAAGGTCGACTATGAGAAGCGCAGATACGACAAGGCGAACAAGGAGCTGGTAGCCGACGGAACTGAGGCTAACAACGCGATGGCGGCTTCTAATCCGATAGTTACTCTTCTTTTGAACATAGGACTTGTCAGCGTTATCGTTGTCGGGGCATTCCGCGTAAACGGCGGGGGCGGTGAGGTTGGAAAGATAATAGCCTTTATTCAGTATTTTACCATGATATCCATGGCAATGCGCGGTCTTGCCCGCATATTCATCGGATATACTCGTTGCTCGGCTTCAGCACAGCGAATAAACGAGGTGCTGGACACTCCCTACGATCTTACGCTTGAGAGTGAGGACAAGCATCCGAGAGTAGACACTGACGACGTTATCACCTTTGACGACGTAAGTTTTTCGTTTACAGGCAATAAAAATACGATCTCTAATATCAGCTTTTCCCTCAAGAAGGGGCAGAGTCTTGGTATAATTGGCGCTACCGGTAGCGGAAAGACCACTCTGCTTCAGCTGCTTATGCGTTTTTACGACGTTGACAGCGGAAGCGTTCGCATTGAGGGTCGAGACGTGCGTACCATACCGCACGACGAACTCAATACCAAGTTTGGGATCGTAATGCAGAACGACTTTATTTATGCTGGAACTATACGCGACAATATCACCTTCGGCAGAGAGGTAAGCGACGAGGAGCTCAGGCGCGCGGCGAGGATATCTCAGGCGGCTGAGTTTATCGAAAGCTACGACGACGGCTATGACCATATGCTCAACTCCAAGGGCACTAATCTCAGCGGCGGTCAGCGCCAGCGTGTGCTCATCACGAGAGCCGTCGTGGGAGATCCGCAGATATTAGTGCTTGATGATGCCTCCTCGGCGCTTGACTACAAGACCGACGCTCGTTTGAGAAAAGCTATAAACGAGGAGCTTGCCGACGTGACAACGGTAATAGTAGCTCAAAGAGTTAGCTCTGTTATGAATTGCGACATCATCATCGTGCTTGACGAGGGCGAGATGATTGGCAAGGGCACGCACGACGAGCTTCTCGCTACTTGCGAGATATACAAGGAGATCAGTGATTCGCAGATTGGAGGTGCTTTCGTTGACTGACAAGAAGCAACAGCGCAGCCTCTTTACAGAAAAGAAGCCTGAGTTAAACATAGAAAAGGAGATACAAGTCTCCAAAAAAGGCACGATCAAGGTGTCTGTACTCAAAAGAATGGCAAAATATCTGCTTGAGCATAAGCTTATGCTGATCGGCTGCTTTGCCATAATGCTGCTCTCAAACCTATTGGCGCTTGCAACGCCGAAGCTCTCGCAAAAAGCGATAGACGCAATAGAGCCCGGTGTTGGTACGGTAGACTTCAAGACCGTTTTCTTGTATGCCACATTGATGCTGATATTTTACGTCACATCGGCGGCTCTGTCATACGTGCTCGCCATAATGATGGTAAAGCTTGGTCAGAAGATAATCTACACTATGCGCCGTCAGCTTTTCGAGCATCTTACTACCCTTCCCGTTTCTTTCTTCGACACGCACGCTACGGGAGAGCTGATAAGCAGGATATCCTACGACATTGATACGATAAACACTTCCCTGTCGCACGATCTTTTGCAGATATGCACGAGTATGGTTACCGTCATCGGCTCGCTTTTCATGATGGCAAGCATCTCTCCGATGCTTCTGCTGGTTTTCGTGATAACCGTTCCGTTGTCTATACTTTATACGAAATTCCGTACTCTCAAGGCGCGAATTCTCTTTAAACGCCGTTCGCAAAAGCTCGGTGAGCTCAACGGCTACGCTGAGGAGATGCTCTCCGGACAAAAAACTATAATGGCATACGGCAAAGAAGACGAGATCTGCAGAAGATTTGACGAAAAGAACGACGAAGCCGTAAAGACGTACTACACCGCTGAATATTACGCGGGCACAGTCGGTCCTACTGTCAATTTCATAAACAATCTCTCGCTTGCGCTTGTCGCGACGCTCGGCGGCATATTCTTCCTGTTCTATTCGCTCAACGCCTCAGGTGAGGCAAGCATACTGCCTATTTTCACGATATCCTTGGGCGGTATCACGGCGTTCGTTCAGTATTCAAGAAAATTCGCAGGTCCGATAAACGAATTCGCAAATATCATAAGTGATCTTCAGTCTGCCTGCTCGTCGGCGGAAAAGGTGTTTGCCATACTCGACACCCCCGCCGAGCCTGCGGACGCAAAAAATGCCACTGTTCTTGAGAACGTGAAGGGCGAGGTCGAGCTTCAGAACGTCAAGTTCGGCTACGTTCCCGAAAAAACTATCATCAAGGATCTTTCCATAAAAGCCGAAAAAGGCAACCTCATTGCTATTGTCGGACCTACGGGCGCGGGAAAGACGACCATAATAAATCTGCTTATGCGCTTTTACGACGTAGACAGCGGAAGCATTCGTATTGACGGTAAGGATATACTGAGCATTACCAGAGATAGCCTGAGAGGGGCATTTACTATGGTGCTTCAGGACACGTGGCTGTTCTGCGGAACTATCTACGAGAACATAACCTACGGAAAAGAGGGCGCGACACGCGAGCAGGTCATAAACGCCGCTAAGATGGCTCGAATACACTCATATATCGAGAGCCTGCCCGACGGCTACGACACGGTACTGTCGGACGACGGTGTCAATATATCAAAGGGACACAAGCAGCTCATCACCATAGCGCGCGCTATGCTCGCTGACACGCCTATGCTCATACTTGACGAGGCGACCTCAAACGTCGACTCACGAACCGAGCAGCAGATCCAAAAGGCGATGTACGCGCTAATGGAGGGCAGAACGTGCTTTGTTATCGCTCACAGACTTTCAACTATCCAAAACGCGGATACCATTCTCGTAGTTAAGGACGGAAATATCATAGAGCAAGGCGATCACGAGTCTCTTATGTCTCAAAAGGGCTTTTACTATAATCTCTACCACTCGCAGTTTGAGAATTGACGGGGGTTTTGAGGGACGCGGTTAGGGGGATTTCTTGAAAGAAATCCCCCTAACAACCCCCAAAGAACTTTCAAACAAAATGATATTTAAGTTTTCTTCCGTGGGCAATCTGTGCTTTTTCCAGTGAACAAATAAAGAATACCCATAAAACTCGTCGGTACGTAAGGTCCGACGAGTTTTTTCCTTATAAAAAAACATTAAAAATATATCTTTCTTATGGCTACACTTATAACTAATTTTTTTAAGTTCTTGAGGGGAGTTTGAGGGGAACTTCTTTCAAGAAGTTCCCCTCAAAAACCGCATCCCCAATATTTATTATTCGTCTATCGCGTATTTACGGTATATCGTTCTCGTGTCGTCAGTTGATGTCCTTGACGAGACGCTTGATTGCGTGCTCTCGGTACGTCCTACCTGAACGCATACGTATCTGCGACCCGTTACGTCGTTCTCAGCCGCCGTTACAAAGCAGCTCGTCGGTAATGTCTCATAGCCTGTCTTACCCGCCGTTATCATAACGTCAGAGCCGCCTCCAACGTATTTGGGTGCTACGCCCGAAAGCTTATGTGCCTCAAGTCTGCCTGTGTACCAGCCGCTCCACATTCCCTTTTCCTCGGTCTTCTCTCCGCCAACGTAAACGTCGACAGTATAAAGATCCTTTCTCGTGAGCACCGCGGTAGCAGTCTCGTTATTCATAGCCGCCGCCATTATCGCCGCCATCTCTCGGCAGGTCGTGTAATGATCCTTGTTATAAAGCCCTGTCGCGTTTGTAAAATTAGTAGCAGTACAGCCAAGCTCTCTTGCCTTTGCGTTCATCTTCTCAACAAACGCCTCCTCACTGCCAGCAACATAATCCGCAAGCAACCAGCAAGCATACGTGTCGGACTCATAAATAACAAGGTGAAGCGCATCCTCAACCGTTACCTGATAGCCTTCCTTCCAAGTGAAAGCGACGGACGCTCCGTCAGTCTTGCCGTATTTCTCCACCATCTGCGGAGTTACGGTAAGCAGTTCGTTTGGATTCTTTGCGTTTTCGCAAGCAACCAAAAGCGTCATTACCTTAGTCATTGATGCCGGATATATTTTGGTGTCCGCGTTTCTTCCCGCAATTGCCTTATTGTCGGTTATATCCACGAGTATTATAGCAGTGGACTTTATGCTCGTATCTGAGGATACGTCCTGATAATCCGAGCCTGTCGTGCCGAGATACGAGCCTGAGGGTGTGCTTGACGGAAGCGTGATATCGGTTTTAGCGCCCGAGCCTGACGAAGAGCCTGAGCCGTTTCCGTCGCTCCCACCGGGCTTCTGCGTTGAGCCGCCTCCGCCACCGCCGCCTCCTGTCATTATAGCGCCGCCTCTGTTACTATCCTCAACAGCATTGACGATAAGACAGACTGACATAGTTATGGCAGCTATCAAAAAAACGCAAAGCGTGACGATGACCACTACAGTCATTTGTTTTCTTTTATTCGTATTGCTTTTGTTCATCTGAGGTTTCCTTTACTTTTTACTACCCTTCTATTTTACCATATCGTCGCCGTATTTTCAATAGATATTTTCAAAATAACGAAAAAAAGGACTGCCGCCATTAAAAGCGACAGCCCATCTTCGTATTTATATCTTCCGTCCGAGTGGCAGACGGCATTTACCGTTTGAAGTTTTATGTAAAATATATCAACATCCAAATAGGAAACGGTTATAATACTTATTTTGCGTAGTCGACCGCGCGGCTCTCTCTGATAATGTTTATCTTGATCTGTCCTGGGTACTTGACGTCCTCCTGTATCTTCGCCGCCATATCACGCGCGATGACCTTCATTCCGTCGTCGTTTACCTCTTCGGGCTTGACCATAACTCTTATCTCTCTACCCGCCTGTACCGCATACGCCTTGTCAACTCCTGAGAAGCTCTTTGCTATTTCCTCGATCTTCTCAAGTCTCTTAATGTAATTTTCAAGATCCTCTCGTCTCGCTCCCGGACGTGCCGCGCTTATCGCGTCCGCCGCCTGAACTATGACTGCCGTTATCGTCTGAGGATCTACGTCACCGTGGTGAGCCTCAATAGCGTGGATCACCTCACGGCTCTCCTTGTACTTCTTAGCAAGGTTTACGCCGAGCTCAACGTGTGAGCCCTCCATCTCGTGTGTCTGAGCCTTACCGATATCGTGGAGAAGTCCCGCGCGCTTTGCGACTGTGCTGTCAACGCCAAGCTCGTCGGCTATCATTCCCGAGATGAGCGCTACCTCAACAGAGTGCTTAAGCACGTTCTGTCCGTAGCTTGTTCTGTACTTAAGACGTCCGAGCATTCTTACAAGATCCGCGTTGATTCCGTGGATACCAACGTCGAACGTTGCTCTCTCGCCCGCCTGCTTGATAGTCGCCTCTATCTCGCGGGAAGCCTTTTCGACCGTCTCCTCAATTCTCGAGGGATGGATCCTTCCGTCGGATATAAGCTTTTCAAGCGCTATTCTCGCAGTTTCTCTGCGAACAGGGTCAAATCCCGAAAGTGTTATTGCCTCGGGTGTATCATCGATGATGAGCTCAACACCCGTCAGCTTCTCAAGCATCTGAATGTTTCGTCCCTCACGACCGATTATTCTTCCCTTCATATCCTCGCTGGGAAGATTTACGACCGACACAGTAGTCTCCGCCACGTGGTCAGCCGCGCATCTCTGGATAGCTAACGAGATGATGTTCTTTGCCTTTGTGTCTGCCTCTTCCTTGAACTGAGCCTCAAGCTCTGTCATTCTCTGAGCGAGCTCGTGCTTGATTGCCGACTCAACTCTCGAAAGAAGCTCGTCCTTAGCCTCGTCTACCGAAATTCCCGAAAGCTGCTCGAGAACGACCAGCTCACGAGCCTTGAGCTGTTCTATCTGCTCGGTAAGAGCGTCGTTTTCCTTGATCTTCTTGTCAAGCAGATCGTTTTTACGTTCCAGAGCCTCAGACTTCTTATCAAGGTTCTCTTCCTTTTGCGCGATCCTTCTTTCCATTCTCGAGATGTCGGCTCTACGCTCCTTCATCTCTTTTTCAGCCTCATTTCTCTGCTTGAGTATCTCCTCTTTAGCGGATATCAAGGCTTCTTTTTTCAGCGTTTCTGCCTGCTTTGCGCCTTCATCGTGAAGTCTCTTGACCTCTTGCTCTGCCGAGCCTATCTTCGCCTCTGCCTTCTTTTTACGAACGGTATATCCGACGAAGTAAAACACGAGCGCGCCAACGACAAGGCCGATAACGCCGCCAATTACATAACCCATAAAGCACCTCCTTGTCTTTTTTTCTTTGCATATTATATCATAATTTTTATACACAAATCGCAAGTCGGTCTTTTTTACCTGCATTAAATATTAAAATTTTCCGATGGGGCTTTACCCAAATTTTGAATATATAAACACGGGCATCAAAAATCCCGACACAACGATACGCCACTATATTATATTTATGACATATACATATATTTTACACGATTTTCGCCTAAATGTCAATAGTTTTTGACCAATCGAATATTATTTTACAAATTAGCTTTATTCTCAATATCCGAGCATTAATAAAGCGGCAGAAAACCTGCCGCTTTATTAAAAATTTTATTTATCGTTCCAGATAGGATTGCCTATGGCAATTCTGAGATTTTGAGACACGTCGAATATCTCCACTCTGTAAAACTCTGCCGAATCGTCCGTATTGAAGGCAAAGTACGTAGGCTCTGCGCAGGATATTCTTCTTCTCGCGACAACACCCTTATCGTCAATCAGCACCATTTCATATTTGTGCTCCTCATTTCGGACAGAGACGTGGAATTTATCCACTGATACGCAAAGTCTTTGCCCCTTGAAGCTACAGCTTCCGCCCATAGCGGTATCACCAACGCACATACGAAGCGCAACTGAGCCGCACACGAAATCTCCCTCTCTGAGGCGAGAAATAAAGCCTTGCGAGCTTTTTTCCGTAGAATATATAGCGGTCAGCGCTGTGTTTCTCGCAAACTTATGACCGTCCTCTCCCGCACAGGCGAAAATTCTCTTGCCTTTTGCCAGAATATCACACCAAAGCTTATAATTATCCTCGGTGTACTTACTTCTCATATCGTAGTAGAAGACCTCAAGTCCTGTCTTATCCCTGAACCAATAGTCAAGCGGATCGTTGGACTGAAGATACAGCTTGGGGTGCGGATGCACGAAAAATCCACCCTTTGCGAGGATCGCGTCTATAAGCTCGCGCATTTCCTCTCTCGTAAATCTAAGATACTTGAAAAAGCCCTCAGGTCCGCCCTCAAATTCATATCCCTCAAACTCTGTGAGAATTTCCTCAAGAACCTTAGGATTGGGAACGAGCATATTGTAATGTATCTCATTTTTTCCATCTATCGCTTCACAGTCAAGTATTCTCGTACCGGGCTCTGTTCCGCAGATGAAAAGTCCGTCCTCCCATTCGGGTAGGTACATATGCCTTACCTGTCTGTGGTCAAGTATAGCTACGAAATCCATTTCAAGCGCTTGAAGTCCGCCCTTCCAATTCTCAAGTGACGATTTTCCGTCACTTCTGCCGCCTGTTGCCGCGTGATTGTGAAGGTCGCCGAAATACAAGCTTCTTCCCTCATACAGCGCGTCAAGATGCAATGCGTCCGCTTCAGTTGCCTTTAAATTCATTCTTTTTGCCATTTTATCTCCCCCTCGTATACGCAAAAATCCATTAGGTATATAATACACCTTTATTCACGATTTGTCAAGCAGATCAAGCAAAAAACGCACCGAATTCGGTACGTTTTTTATATTGATCTTAACCAATCGATCTTAGCCAAGCTTTGTCTGGTTGATCTTGATGCCGGGGCCCATAGTGCTTGCGATAACGCAGCTCTTGATGTACTGACCCTTTGCGGCAGCAGGCTTTGCCTTGATAACTGCGCCTACGAGAGTATCGAAGTTCTCTGTGAGCTTCTCTACACCGAAGGATGCCTTACCGATGGGGCAGTGGATGATGTTTGTCTTATCAAGACGGTACTCGATCTTACCTGCCTTAGCCTCGGTTACAGCGCGTGCAACGTCGGGAGTAACAGTTCCTGCCTTAGGAGAAGGCATAAGTCCCTTAGGACCGAGAACCTTACCGAGTTTACCGATAACGCCCATCATATCGGGGCTTGCGATAACTACGTCGAAATCAAACCAGTTCTCTGCTGTGATCTTCTCTGCATACTCAGCTCCACCTGCGTAATCTGCGCCTGCGTCAAGTGCCTTCTGTACGTTGTCGCCCTTAGCGAATACGAGAACCTTTACGTTCTTACCCGTTCCGTTGGGGAGAACTACCGCG
>JAZSNX010000191.1:0-7627 GCA_045536665.1 Eubacteriales bacterium | reverse complement strand
TGTATGGGCTTTCCAAGGCAAGAGGCGTCGATAGCGAAAAACGCGCCCCTTCTGCCCGACGCGCGACTCTTTATGGGGCTTGGCGGCTCACTTGACGTGTGGTCGGGAAAGACGCGCCGCGCGCCCGTCGCGCTTCAAAGGATAGGGCTCGAATGGCTGTGGCGCGCTCTCCTCGAGCCAAAAAGAGCGCTTGAGCTTTTATCCATACCGATCTTTTTGATAAGGGAGCGATAAACCTACTTTTCTTTTAAAAAAGAAAAGTAGGCAAAAGAAAACAACACATTGGTTTGTGCTTCAAATTAGGATTTATCTGTTACTTTTCTTTTGAAAAAGAAAAGTAACCAAAAGAAAACAACACATTGGTTTATTCGTTAAATTAGGATTTATCGGTGCGGGAGACGCGTTTTTTGAGGGGAACTTCTTAGTATTTTTATTTAAGGTAAAAACTAAAATGTCATTTTGTTTTGAATTCTTTGAAGGGAGTTTGAGGGAAACTTTCTTGCAAGAAAGTTTCCCTCATCGCCTCCCCGATAGATCCTGATTTAAATGTAAAAATGAGCTGACAGCCGTCAGCTCATTCTTTTATTTCTTGACTAAATACTTTCTCATATCTATCGCGCAAGCTACAAGAATTATGAGACCCTTGATAACGTACTGCATATTGGAGTCGATACCGAGAAAGGTCAGTCCGACGAAGATTATACGCAAAAGCACGACGCCCATAATAACGCCGCGTATCTTTCCGATACCGCCGACAAACGACACTCCTCCGATAACGCACGCCGCTATGGCATCAAGCTCGTAGTTAAGTCCCGTCGAGGCGCTGTTCGAGCCTATTCTCGCCGCCTCTATAAATCCCGTAATACCGTACATCACGCCCGCGAGAATGAAAACGAGTATTATCGTTCTGGTGACGTTGACACCCGACACGTTCGCAGCCTCGGGATTAGAGCCTACGGCAAACATATTCTTACCAAACGCCGTCTTATTCCAAACGAACCACATTATAGCCGTGATAATAACGGCGTAAAGCACGTACTTGGGTATCGACACGTTGCCGATTCTGAAAAGGCTTCCCGTGATAAAGTCGGTATATTTGGCGTCAAGACCCGATATCGACTGTCCGTTGTTAGTTCCCTGCATAAGGTACATAAGCAGCACGCCGTAGGTTATCAGCTGTGTTGCCAGCGTTACGATAAACGGGTGCAGATTGAATTTCGCCGTGCAAAAGCCGTTGATAAATCCAACCAAAGCTCCTATCGCTATTATCGCAAGAAAAACAACTATAAGCGGCAGAGGCTGAAGTCCCGGAAACATTTTCCCCGCATATCCGCTTGACTGCAGCAAAGACGCCGCCACGCAGGCGGTCAAGCCCACGATACGTCCTGCCGAGAGGTCTGTTCCCGTCAGTATTATACATCCCGCGATACCGAGAGCTATGGGGAGATTTGCAGCCGACAGAGATATTATATTTATTATTGAGGACAGCGATAAAAACCTTGGGTCATATATAGCAATTCCGACTATCGCCGCAATAAGAAGAATATAGAGAAGATGGTCGATAAAAAAGTTGCGCACGGCGCTCTTCTTCTCCGTGGGAGACAGCTCCCTTGTACTTATAAATCTTTTTTTGAGATTGAATTTTTCACCCATAATAAGTCCTTTCAAACGCCTAAACGTATTTTGCCGCAAGGCTCATTATTTTCTCCTGAACGTCGCCGTCGGTCTCACTCGGTATCACCTCGCCCGCAAGCCGTCCGCCCGACATTACCAGTATCCTGTCGCACACGCCAAGCAGCTCGGGCATCTCGCTTGACACCATCATCACCGCCTTGCCCTTGCTCGCAAGGTCGATTATCAGCTGATATATCTCATACTTCGCGCCAACGTCGATGCCTCGCGTAGGCTCGTCGAGAAGCAGCACCTCAGGCTCTGTAAGCAGCCAACGACCAAGTATGACCTTTTGCTGATTTCCGCCCGAAAGCGTTCGTATCTTGGTCTTTTTGTTCGGCGTTTTTATTCTCATCGCGCCTATCGACCAATCGGTATCCTTGTTCATTTTCTTGTCACTCAGCAGTACACCCGCAAGCCTGTATTTCGAAAGGTTTGATATGACGGTGTTCTCGGTGATATCGAGTATGCCGAATATACCCGTAGAACGTCTCTCCTCGGTAAGAAGCGCGAAGCCGTTTGCCACCGCCTCTCGCGGAGTTTTGTTTGGCGTGGGCTTTCCACCCAGCGTTATACTGCCCGAGCTTTTTGTCAAAAGACCGAATATGGTCTCCAAGAGCTCAGTGCGTCCCGCGCCGCCAAGCCCCGCGACTCCGACTATCTCGCCCTCCCGCACCTCAAAGGAAACGTCTCTCACGGGCGCGTATTTGGCGGTAAGCCCCTCTACCCTGAGCGCCACTCCGCCGACCTTGTTCGTCTTTGGCGGAAAGCGCTCGGTAAGCTCTCTGCCTACCATAAGCTTGATTATTCTGTCCATTGTCAGCTCGCTCGCGCGCTCCGTAGCGATATGCTTGCCGTCACGCATTATGGTAACGTCGTCGGATATTCGAAGTATCTCCTCCATCTTATGGGAGATATAGATTATGCCGCAGCCGTTATCCCTGAGCTTATTTATTATACGGAACAGGTGCTCCACCTCACGCTCGTTGAGCGACGATGTCGGCTCGTCGAGAACTATGACCTTGGCGTTATACGACACCGCCTTCGCTATCTCTACCATCTGCCGCTCGGATACGGGCATAGTGCTCATCTTGGTCTTTGGGTCTACCTTGATATCAAGCTCCTCGAATATTTTTTTGGTATCGTCGTACATTTTCCCCTCAAGCGTGTATATACCGAGAGCCGTGGGGTATCTGCCAAGCCAGATGTTATCCATAACGCTTCTCTTAAGAGCCTGATTGAGCTCCTGATGCACCATAGCAACGCCGTTTGAAAGCGCCTCGGCGGGGCTTTTAAAGCGTACCTGCTTGCCGTCAAGGAATATCTCCCCGCTATCCGCGCCGTATATACCGAAAAGGCATTTCATAAGCGTGGACTTCCCCGCTCCGTTCTCGCCCATAAGCGCGTGCACCGTGCCCCTTCTGACACTCAGCGAGACGTTATCCAGCGCCTTGACGCTTGGAAATTCCTTGCATATGTTTTTCATTTCAAGTAAAATATCCTGCATATCAACAATTCCTTTATATTTGGTGTATGGGATAGACCTCAAAAGAGGCCTATCCCAAAGCTCTTTTACTTTTTCTCTCCGAGATAAACGTCGTAATCTATACGAAGCTTTGAGGCAACGTCGTCTATCTGGTAATCGTCCATTCCCTCAAAAAGTCCCTTTCCGCCAAGACCGTTATCGACCGATTCCTTTATAGCCTTTGCCATACCCTCGGCGTCCTGCTTGATAGTTCCAGCCATCTTTCCCGCTCCGATAAGAGAGACGGCGGAGCTTGTTGCGTCAACGCCGAACACGGGAATGGTGACAGCGCCCTCCGCGCCCGTGTTATAGCCCGCCGCGTTAAGCGCCGATACAGCGCCCTCTGCCATACCGTCGTTATTGCATATGACGAGCTCCACCATATTCTTGTTCTGTGGGTTATAGGAGGCGAGTATGGTGTTCATATACTCGTTTGCCGCCTGAGCCGACCATTTGCCCTCTCTGTCAAGCAGATATCTGTCTGTATTTGCCTTGTCGTAGAAAACCAGCTCAGGCTTTCCTGCCGCTACGAGCTTTTTATTGGCGTTCTCGACCGAATACTGCGTTCTGTAGATCGCCTCGTTGTTTCCCTTCTCTCCCATAAACATAACGTAGGATATCTTGCCGTCTCCGTTGAGGTCGATCTTATTATAGTTCTGCACGACGTAATCACCTACCATATCTCCCTGAAGATATCCCGCTTCCTTTGCGTCAGTACCGATAAAGGCGCATTTGTCGTAGCTGTTAACAACGGTGTCCGAGACCTCTCTGTTAAAGAACAAAACGGGTATGCCCGCATCTCTTGCGAGCGTGACGATGCCGCTTGCGGCGTCGTCCGAGCCTGTCGTGACGATATTGACGACTATCATTTTTGCTCCCTTTGTGATAGCGGTCTGCACCTGCTCGGTCTGCGTTGTCTGGTTATTGTTACTGTCGTGGTCCTGATAGGATATGCCCGCGTCGGAGAGCTGCTTGTCAAGAGCGGAGCGCACGGTAGAGATATACGTATCGCTGTACGTATAATAGAAGACGTGAACGTCCGCCTTGTCCTTATTTCGCCCACAGCCGACAAAGCAGCCAAGACAAAGACAAAGCGCGCATATCAAGGTAATTATTTTTTTGGTCATCTTATATTTACTCCTTTTGAATTATTTACGCTAAAATAATTGTTCCGCATTTTTACGCGTTATATACGCAAAGACAAAAGCAAAAAAATTAAGATGACTGTCAGCTGTCAATTTTTTCAGTGTTATGATTGAAAATCAGGATTTACCTGCTTTTCTTTTGGAAAAAGAAAAGTAGGCAAAAGAAAACAACACATTTAAATGTGTCATTCTGAGCGGAGCGCAAGCGTAGCCGAAGGATCTCCCACGGCGGGCGATTCGTGAATCGCCCCTACGACCTGTTGAATCTAACTCACCAACAAATCCTAATTTCAAAGTCTTTTATCACAAAAAAAAGGCTAAGCTCATAGCTTAACCTTTTTTATAGATCAACGTCGATTATGACCACCTCGGGGGGGTTGAATATTCTCGGTATCATTCCAGACGGCTTGAGTCCTCTCGATACGACAAGCTTGCCGTCGTAAACACCCGACGTGTATTTTGGGAACAATCCCTGCCCCGGGGCAAACACGCCTCTGCCAAAGAAGCGCCACTGTCCGCCGTGCGCGTGACCGCTGACGATAACGTCAATATTCCTTCCCTTCAGATAGGCGGGATAATATTCGGGATGGTGACACAGCAATATCTTCGGCATATCAAGCGCGCAAAATTCGTCAAGCCACTCAAGATGAGGTCCTCTTGACAGATTGATAAGACCCGACGCAAGTCCGCCAAACGCTATTCCGTCACGTATAACGTATCCGTCGTCAAGCATCACCGCTCCGCTTGCCTCGATCTTTTCAACGTCCGAGGGAGCGTAGTATTTTGGGAGATACTTGTTCTTCGCCCACTTTATCTTATCCCAAGAGCGTATTCCGCCGTTTTCGTGATTCCCTATCGAATAAATTACGGGCGCTATCTCGCTTGAACGGCGCATCAGCTCAAATCCGCTTTGCTTCTCGGTATCCGACGCTCCGTCAAGACGCTCAAAAATATCTCCCGGCATAAGTATATAGTCGGGGCTTGACTGCGCTACGAGCTCCACGATTGCGTCGATATTCCTATCCTCCCTGCTATGCAGATCGGAAAGGAGGGCAAGCCGTATGCATTTGCCAAATCTACCCATATGTAGTGTATAGTTGCTCTTGACAAATCCCATAGACTTACCCTCCAAAAGAACGTATTTTTATTTTGTGGTTATATCAACGATGACAGGCTTGTGGTCGGACGCAAGATTTGCGTACTTATTGATCTCGATATTGGTCTTATTGACGGTCGCCGTCTTGCTCACGAACACTTGATCTATACTTGCAAACGCATGACTCTTTACAGGATTTTTTAGGTTTGTGAAGGTGCTTTCAAGCGCCGCATAAGCTCGATTATCGCTCTTATACTCAGCGGTATTGAAGTCGCCCATAAGCACTACGGTCGCTCCGCTGTGTCTCGCTATTACAGGATCTATTGCCGCCTTGAGCTTAGGCACCTGAGCGAGCCTGTCTGCCTCACTTGTAGATTCAAAGTGAGTGCCGAATACAACGAGCTTTTCATTGCTCTGCTTATCCTGAAGCACAGCATACGTCACAACTCTGTAATTTTCCGATACCTTTACGTTAATATCCGTATATCCGCTCTCAAGCAAATTAAATCTCTCGGTCTTGTAAAGAATAGGAGTTCTGTTGGATACAGTAGCCGAGCGAGACCATTGAACGCAGGTGTACTCGTGGTCAACGAGCGTGGGAAGCTGTTGACTCCAATTCTCAAACATCTCGCAAAGCACGACTACGTCAGGCGAGTAGCCGAGTATCATAGAAGCCACGACCTCTTTTCGCACCTCTACCTCGGGATTTCTCACCTTTTCCGAGCCCCAACCGGGATACTCAACGAGTACGTTGTACTCCATAAAGCGGTATTCGCCCTTATTTGCGGCAAATCCCGTGTGAAGATCCTTCTCCACCTTTGCCATTCCGTCAAGCTTGCTGTTCGCTTTTACGTATTCCTCTACCAAAAGGATAGCCTCCTCCGTCGAGAAAAGCATAGCGCCTGTTACGACGACCTTACTGCCTACCGTACCGATAACGCACTCCATAAGGTCAAGAGCCGTCGCTCCCTCAAAAAAGAATTTGCTCTCAGACCTTGAAGTCTTTCCAACGAGTATCTCCTTATCCACGGGAGCGGTGTTGTCTTTTACAACATTGAGCGTCGCTCCGCAGCCACTCTTTATAACGTCGCGAAGCTTTTCCGCAAGTCCCTTGTTGAGCTCGGCAGTCTCGTTATTGCCATATACGATAACGTAATCGCTAACAGCTCCGTCTATCTTAACGTTCTCAAGCTTCAATTCCTTATTTGCGGATGCATCGTCGGTGCTACCGCCGTCCGTTGTGCCACCGTCTGTTGTTCCTCCGTCTGTTGTGCCACCGTCGTCATTACAAGCCGCAAAGCACGGCAAAAGGCAACAAAGCACAAGCAAAATAGCCAATAATCTTTTCATGATCCTATCCTTCCTAAAGCTCAAATAATCGTTAGTATAATTATATCATATTCGCGTATATTTGTCAATCATTCCTTGACTCTTATATCACATATAACAGGCTTGTGGTCAGACGCAAACGGCACCCAACGCGAGGTATTGATAAGCGAGCTGATAATTTCACAGTCATTATGGATAAACATCTGGTCAAGGCTGACTACGGGGTCCTTACCAACCGCATTCGTGTAGTCGCAAAGCGTTGAGAGAAGCGTGTCGTATGCTCTGTGGTCGGGCTTTCTCGGTCCTGTGTTAAAGTCTCCCGTGATAGCCACAGCTCCCGTATGGCGCTCAAGCACTCCGTCAACAACTGCTTTGAGAAGAGCCACCTGCGCCATTCTCGCCTCCTCATTCTCTGAGGGAGTGTTGTCCTTGAGAATAGACTCAAAGTGCGTTCCGAAAACTATCAGCTTTTTGTCAGTTCCCCTCTCACCAAGCACAGCGTAGGTCACCACTCTCCTGTTTTTGGTCTTTTTGATAGCTATATTCTCATAGCCACCCTCCAAGAGATCAAAGCGATGCTTGTCGTATATGATGGGTGTTCGGTTGCTGTACTCGTCCTCCGTCCTGTTCCACGCTACGCATCCGTATCTGTCCGCAATAAGTGGCGGAAGCTGCGCGCTCCAGTTCTCGAACATCTCGCAAAGCACCGCGGCATCTGGAGACGCGGAAAGTATCATAGACGCGATTATCTCCTTACGCACCTCGACCTCGGGATTATGTACCTTCTCGCAGCCCCAACCCGGGTACTCCACGAGTACGTTATATTCCATAATGCGGAACTCACCCGCATTCTTCTCAAAT
>JAZSNX010000163.1:0-13957 GCA_045536665.1 Eubacteriales bacterium | reverse complement strand
ATTCCATACCGCAACGAGTTACGGATTCCATGCACGGCTCTGCCGTGATTTTTTACGAGAGTTCAAATCCCGTAAGCACTTCCCTAAAAATATCTTTTTTATAGCCCTTTCACATATTGTGCATCCAAAATAGATGCACACTCAAAAAACTCAGATGTCGTAAGGCATCTGGGCTTTTTTGCATCCATTTTTCATAGTGCGATTTTGATAGATGCCAAATGCCCAAATCGCCGCGCAGATGGGATTTGAACTTGAATAATTGATAATTTATGGTGCGCAAGTACCGCTTGACACGGTCAAGTACAATGTTCTTTACAAAATTCGCTATTTGTGATATAATTACAGTGCATGAAAGGAGGGCTTTTTTATGACTGTTGGTGAAAAAATACAATATTACAGAAAAAAGATTGGGTTATCTCAAGAAGAACTCGGTCAAAAAATGCTTGTCAGCCGTCAGACTGTCAGCCTTTGGGAAATGGATAAGACATTGCCCACTGTTGATAATTTGATTCGACTCAAGGAAATTTTCTCGGTTTCCATAGATAATATTTTGAGCGAAGCTGAGCCGATAACAGAAAACAAGAGTGAGCCGAAAGAAGCATACGTTTTCAAATACGATAAATCAGATTTGCAAAATGTATTCAAAAAAGCCCGTTTTCCACTAATCAAGCGTGCGATAATTTTTACGCTGGCTTGCATCGTTCTTTTTATCTTTTTTGCCGCAGCCGAAGCGAACGAAACGATTATAGGTTTGCTACTCGGCTGTTTTCTGATTGGTGTCATTTCTCACATCAAAGGTTATTTTGCTTATGGCAAAGCGTGGAAAGCCAGCGAAAGCAGAATTTTGGAGAGCACCTATTCTTATGGAATATTTGACGGCTATTTTATACTGAACATTTCCAAAAATGAGGAAATCACAAGGACTCTGAAAATATACTTTGATGACATTGAAAAAATTCAATCTTTCGGGAACTATCTTGTCTTGCAGATCGCGGGGCAAAGCTATATTATCAAAAAAGACGCTTTGATTCCTGAATCAGCTTTCATTGCCTTTTGCAATAATACACCAAACAAGGTTGAAGCGGAAAAACCAAAGGATAAATTAAAGGTTATTTCTATACTTCTTTTTGTTCTTTCCATCTGCACGATATTGGGGGCATTGATTGGCGTTTCCGTGTTGTCTGTAATCAATCAAGCAATGACGGAGAATATGTGGGTATTCTTTTTGTTCTTGCCTATTCCAATCGCATCTATCGTGTTTGGTTTCTACTTAAAGAAAAAAGGATACAAGTATAAAAAGAACGTAATCGTGGGTGTTATCATGGCGGCGCTGCTTTGCATTTACGGATCGTTTGCCTTCATTTTTTCTGATATCTATTCACACAGCGATGAGCCGATTATCAACGCAGAGCAAATGTTGAATATTGATATTCCAGAGCATTCGCGTATCAACACGCAGGATTGGACAAAAGGAACACAGTCTGTTCCTCGCGGATATATTTATTCAACGAGCGATATTTATTTTGACGATACCGCAGTAGAAGAATTTGAGAAAAACCTTTCTAACGATGCAAAGTGGATATCCGATGTTCCCAACGATATGGTTGGTATTACCTCATATTTCTGTGATATTCAAACGAGCGACTACTATATTATCTACAACAAGGACACGGGAGAATTCAACAAATTGCCGAGCGAAAGCGGAACGTATGTCTTTATTAACATTCTGTATAACGCGGAAAGCAATACTATGAAGTTGGTAGAGTATCAAATAGAGTACACAAAATAATTACGACATCTATTTTAGATGCATATTAAACTGCCTCGGAAATACACCCCCCCTTGATTTTCTTGACTTTTTCGCCGTGGCATCTAAATTGGCTGTACAACACATTAAAAAACCGCCAAATTCCTTGATTTTCAAGCGTTTTTGGCGGTCTTTTATTTTTCCGTTTTATACCGCCTAATACCATTAATTACCCATACGAACTTAGTCAAAACTTAGTCAAAACCGTATTCTCAAACGAGAGTACGGTTTGTTCTTTTCATGCGCTATACATCACTCCACCGAATATTGACAAATGGTTTAATATTTTTATGTAATAAGATTTTTAAAGCATGCATTGCCGTGTGGGTGGAATCTGAACTTAAACAGTCGATATTTTATTGCCTGCTTTGGTACACAGAACGATATTCCTTTGGAGTCATTCCGTATATTCTTTTAAACAACTTGCTGAAATACAATGGATCATTGATCCCCACTGAATAGCTGATCTCGCTTATCGTCCTGTCGGTTTGGGTCAGCTTGTCTACGGCGACGGACAATCTATAGTGATTGAGATATGCGATGGGCGAAGCTCCTATATGCTTCTTGAAAACAGCATAAAAATTAGATTCGGACATATTCGATATATTCGCCAAGGTTTTAATCGTTATTTGCTCTGAATAATGCCCTGTAATGTATGCGACCGCACGTTGTATCCCTTGGTGCATTTCATTTTTTATCGGTGTTGCCATTTGTACAAGATATCCCAACAGCTTATAGCAATCGCAGTAATTCTCCCACACGTCGTTGGTAGCAAACAGGCGGTCAAACAGCATATTCAATTCTACTTTACGGGCATCATTTACAACGACGGGAAATTGATATAGCGAATCCAATGAAACCGCTTTATTTACCTCGACATCAATAAATATCCAGCGGCAGGTCATTTTGCCGCTCTTTTTGTTTACGTGGTGCACGATGGTTTGTTGAATGTTAGCCGGCGCTATAAAAAAACCGCCGTCTCCCGTTTGCTTTCGCTCGCCTTTGCCAAGAGTGATATCGTAACTGCCCTCAAGTGATTGCACTATCGAAAGATAAGGCAAGACCTTTACGTGTTTGACATTTTCGTTTGACAAGGAATAAAATCCGCCTTTTTTTAAAAGCTTTATTTGCGCGCTTGTTATATTCAAGATCATCACCTCAATAGTATTATACATATAATTCATAGATTTGTCAATTGATTTCAGTAGTTTTGTTCTGTATAATAATATTTGGAGGTGATGATATGGAGTTTTATACTCAAAACGGTAATAAGCGTCCTGTTCGCTTATCAGACACGACAAGAAGGTTTGCCTACGATTCGCTGAATCGGAGATACGGCAAAGATACCTTAAAGACGAAAGCGGTACTCCTTGATCATATCGAGGGCTTTGATATGCTTTCGCAGATAGAAAAATACGATATAGCCATTCAAAAGATCGCTTCCGAGTCGCCTATCCGCATTTGTGACGGAGAGAAGATCAGTGGTGCGGCAACGCTGGGATCGGCGATCAAGCATCATGTTCCCGCGACCTACAACGATACTCCCATTTACAAAAGCAACAGCCACCTGACGGTTGATTTTGAAACAGTACTGAAAGAGGGAGTAAATTCGATAAAAACAAAAGCCGAGGAGGCTTATGAAAAATACCGTTCTACCGAAAATGAAGCCTTTTCCCAAAGCTGTTTGAACTGTATTAAGGCATTTGAGCTTTGGCACGGACGATATCTTGACGCGTTGCGTGAGCTTCCCGAATATAGTGTCAATTACGAAAATCTCAAGCGTGTCCCGTTTGAGCCCGCGCGCAACTTTTACGAAGCGGTACAGTCGCTTTGGTTTACCTTTGCCTTTATCCGTCTTTGCGGAAATTGGCTGGGCATCGGACGCATAGACTATCTACTTGGAGATTATCTTAAAAAGGATCTTGAAAGCGGCATCTTGTCACTTGACGAGGCGCGCGAGATATTGGCGCATTTCTTCATTAAGGGCTGTGAATGGGTAAACGGGCAGTTTATAGGCAGCGGCGACGCCCAGCATTATCAAAACATCTTGCTCGCGGGCATTGATGAGAACGGAAATGAGGTCACTAACGAGGTGACCTATCTCGTCCTCGATATTATGGAGGAGCTTGGCATCAACGATTTCCCGACTACTGTCCGTATCAATAAGCACACCGACGAAAGGCTTCTTCGCAGAGTAGCCGAGGTTATGAGATTCGGCGGAGGAATACTTGCCATATACAACGAGGATCTTGTTATCAGCGCGCTTATAAAGGACGGATATGATGAACGCGAGGCGCGCAAATTCGCCAACGACGGATGCTGGGAGGTACAGATACCCGGAAAGACCTACTTTATTTATTCACCGTTTGATTCCTTGCAGATACTGCAAAAAAACACATTAAAGGAATATAATGAAGATGTCGATTTTCCCGATTTTGAGACCTTGTATACTCAATACATAAGCGATCTCCGCTTAAAATTAAGTGATATGTATAAAAGCAAGCTTAGAAAATTCGTGGATCTCGATGCTTCGACAAAGCATTGGAAGTGGGTGGAGCAACCGCCGTGCACCGTTGTTTCACTGTTTGAGCAAGGGTGTATCGAAAAGGGTCTTTCATATTTTGAAGGCGGTCCGATATATAATATAAACTCACCGCATATCGGCGGTCTTGCCGATACCGTCAACTCGCTTTATGCTATAAAGAAGCTTGTATTTGAAGAAAAAAGAATAAGCTTTTCCGATCTCATAAAGATACTTAAAAACAACTGGGATGGAGAAGAAACGCTACGCCAATACGCCCTTAACCGCTATGTTTATTACGGAAACGACAACGATGAGGTTGACGAGATCGCCGTACGGTTGCTCTCGGACTTTGCCGACATTTGTGCTTCCTTCAACGGCAAATGCGGCTACCGTTTCCCCGCGGGTGTCAGTACCTTTGGGCGTCAGCTTGAATGGTCTCCCAAACGATTGGCGTCACCTCACGGCAGAAAGCAAGGTGAAGTTCTGGCGGCAAATGCCTCACCTACCCCCAACACTGACAAAGCAGGCGCAACTGCGATCATACGCTCATATTGTAAAGCCGATCTTTCAAAGCTCGCCACGGGCGCGGCGCTTGATATCAGGCTTTTGCCGTCGAGCGTTGAGGGCGAGGACGGTATAGAGGCGCTCGTTTCTTTGATGCGAGGCTTTGTATCTCTCGGCGGCTTCTTTATGCAACCTGATGTAGCAGACGCGGCTCTACTTCGTCAAGCGCAGGAGCATCCTGAGGATTATCAAACTCTTTCAGTGCGCGTTTCCGGTTGGAACGCCCGATTCGTGACTCTGAACAAAGAATGGCAGGATATGGTGATCGAGCAAAATGAGCATTGATATGAAATTGAAAGTAACCGAGATCCAACGGTTTTGTATGCACGACGGACCGGGTCTGCGAACTACGGTTTTTTTAAAGGGGTGTCCCTTGCGTTGCGCGTGGTGTCACAATCCCGAAACGCAAAAAAACGGCACGGAGCTTCTTTTTTATCCCAACAAATGCATTGGGTGCGGCGGTTGTGTCAATTCCTGTCCGCGGAGCGTCCACGAAATAAACGAACAACACGCCATTGACAGAGAAAAATGTACGTTGTGCGCCGAATGCGCAAACAGCTGTCCCACGGGCGCGTTAGAGATATGCGGCGAGGATATGTCAATTGAAAAAATATTGTCTGCCGCAAAAAAGGACCGAGCCTTTTACGGAGAAAACGGAGGCATCACTCTTTCGGGCGGCGAGCCGTTTGCTCAAAAGGAAGCTACTGTTGCTTTGCTGAAAGCCTGCAAGGAAAGAGGTCTTCACACCGTGATCGAGACCTGTGGCTACGTTGATACAGACATATTGCGCGCGGCAGTTCCCTTTGTAGATCTGTTTTTATGGGATATAAAGGATACCGATGATGAGCGGCATAAAAAATACACGGGAGCGTCAAACAAGAAAATTCTTGAAAATCTCACCGTGGCAGACGCAAGCGGGGCAAGAACACGCTTGAGATGCATATTGGTAAACGGTATCAATACCGACCAAGCACATTATCGCGGTATTGCCGAGATTACCGCGTCCTTGTCAAACTGTGAGGGTGTGGAGCTGATTCCATACCACGCATACGCGGGAACAAAAGCGGTATTTATCGGCGGCGAGGATAACGGAAGAAAAGATTGGATCCCAACCGACGGGCAGCTTGAACAGGCAAAGCTCATCCTAAAAGATCTTGATATTCGCGTATTTTAGCGAAGCGCATCTGCTTTGTCAAGATACTACAAAAAAGCAACTCATATGAGTTGCTTTTTTGCTCCATCGCGTCATTTTAAGGTTGCAAAGCAAGGCGTTCTGTGTTAAAATATAATAAAAAACAAAAAGGGCGATCTACAATGAAGCACTACGGGTACTATGAGTATACGAAATTCGACGGCGAAGAATTTTTCACGGTTGTTTTGTTGCCCGAAAAAGACGGATGCTTTCCAACCGTTATTTGCCGTTCGCCATACGTAAAAGCCATGCTCGACAAAACGGAGGATGACATTGCGCAAGGCTATATGCGCTCTTTTGAGCGCTGGCTGTCACGCGGCTACGCGATAGTATATCAGCACTGCCGAGGTCAAGGAAAAAGCACGGGCGCTTTTGTGCCTTACGTCCACGAGCGTGAGGACGGACTTGCGCTCAGGCAATGGATACGAAGCCGCTCATTTTATAACGGAGAGCTGTTTTTGCTCGGCAGCAGCTACACCGCTTCCCTGCATTACGCGACTGCTCCTTTTGAAAGCGATATAAAAGGCGCTGTTTTTGAAGTTCAGGATACCGAACGCTACCGCCTTTGGTATCGCAACGGACAAATGCGCAAGGGGCACGCGAACTGGCATTTTGGACTTTATAAAAGCAAACGCGGATCAAATAAGTCTTACAGTATCGCCTCTTTTTCACAGCTGCCGCTTAAGGGTCTGTCGGATAGAGCCTTAGGCGACAAAGCGGAGGATTTTGAGCAAATGCTCGTCGCTGAACGTCCGTCCGATGACTTCTGGAATACCCGCTACGGAGGCGCTGATGCCAAAAACGCCACCGATAACGCGAATATCCCGATCTTGCTTACGACGGGATATAACGATTTCTACGTTGGCGGTATGTTTAAGATGTGGAGCAGTATGAGCGAGCAAACGAAAAGCCAAAGCGCTATGCTCGTTTCTCCTTACGATCACGGCGACGGATATGACCAAAGTCGAGGACTTCCCTTCCCAAGCGGAAAGCGAAGCGAGCAATTTGGGAGCACCTATCAAATAGATTGGTTTGATAACGTTCGAACAGGAGCGCCCTTACCCTATAAAAAAGGTGTTATTACATATTACCGTACCTTTGAAAACAAATGGCAAGGCGATTTTTACGCCACCTCGACCGAGCCCTTGGCGCTCCCATTGGGAACGGACACGGTCTCGTTTGTCTACGACCCCTCAAAGCCTCCGGCTTTTCACGGCGAGGGCAAATTTCAATACGAGGTCGGCACGTACTCGGACGTCGTCAGTCTGTATACGTCCCCCCTCGAACGAGACGTATTCATCAAAGGACAAATGAAGGCTATATTGACTGTCAGCTCGAGCTGTCCAGACACTTCCTTTTATGTCAATATAAGCATCAGAAAGCCTCAAGGCGACTATGCTCTCAGGCACGACATAACCTCGCTTTGCTATCGGTTTGGCGATTATAAGCCAAACGACGAAGTCGCGTTGGAGCTTTGCTTTGACGAGCACGCGTTTTTGTTAAAGACGGGTGAGTGTTTGCGTATCGATATTGCGTCTACCGATAACAACACCTACGTTTGCCACACAAACAAAAAAGGGCCGTATTATTTACAGACAAAAACCGATATCGCTATCAATAAGGTTTATCTCGAACGCTCACAGCTCATTCTTCCGATAGAAAAAGTCGATCAATTTCAGTGACCATATATTTACGTTCCGCAACGTAAAAAGCCTTGACTTTTGATATCGAAAGTAATATAATACAGATGATCCCAAACAAGACAAGTGAGTAACGCTATCGATTACACTATCAGCGTTGTAACTGCCGTGCTTAATGTGTTTGACATGGGAGTTAACGGCTTTTTCGGTATGTCGCTTCATATGATGGGCGACCTTTCAGCACTTTTAAACGCTTCGGCTATATGGGTGATCATCGCTATACTCATTCTCGCGAACAACGTAGAAAAATTCGCGTTCTTCAAAAAAGCTGAAAAGATACTTTGGATCATAGCCGTAGGTCTTATGGCTATTCAGCTTTTGAGCGGCTCTGTCGATTTCCTCAGGGCGTTCTTTAACAGCGTCGGCTCTTTGTTCGACGGCTCGATCTTCAAGGATATATCCGTTTCCCTGTACGTGCTTCCGCAGGGCTTCCTCGGAGCTATCACAGAGATGGTTTACGCCATTGCTTGGCTTCTTATCATCTGCGAGTTCTCCTACCCCTTCACTTCAAAGAGCATAAGCGGCATAATATCCGAGACGTTCGGCAAAAAAAAAAGCTCAAATATCAGAGTCATCGGCAAATACCGCCGAGAGCGAAGCTGTCGAGGAGAACGACGAAAACGAAGAATAGTCATAACCACCGACGGGGGGTTCGAAATACAAGTAAATATATGGGACGGTGCGTTTTGCACCGTCCCATAACTTATTATACGAATAGAAGTGTTCAGCGGAGCTATGCTCTGCTGCTTTTGGGTCTTACGTTATTTTATGCTCTCTGATGAATATCTTTATATCCTTCAAGAGCTTTATGTCCGCCTCGGTAACAGAAGCATATTCATCAAGATTCAACAAATATCGAGGGTCAAGATTGAGAATTTGGCATATCCTTCTCAACTGCTCTAAATTGGGCTCTTGAATGTCGCGCTCTATCTTTGAGTAATTTGACTGATTCATAGGTATCAAATTTGCCATATCTCTTTGAGACATATCCATATCTTCCCTTGCGTTTTTGATTTTCTCGCCAATATTCATTCATCATCACACCCCTTTTTTGTATATTATAACATTTTTAACTAAAACCCTTGACGAATAGTTAAATTTATTATATAATTTATCTTGTGAGTGCATTTTTAACTCAAACTATAAAAAATATACTAAAAGCTATTCAAAGTTGTAAAAACACATAATTCACGGAGGACAAAAATGAGCGACAACAGATGTATTTCGTGCGGCGATATAATTCCCGAAGGCAGACAAATATGTTTAAAATGTGAGCGCTTTACTAACGATGACGAAATAGAATATATAGACGACTATGAAAACGATCTAAAATACTTTTTGGAAAATGATAAGCCCGAATCAAAAATAACGCTGGGAGAAGAAAGCGCGCAAAATAAAGATAAGTATAAGAAAAAAACGGGTAAAAAGCTAAAAATAAAAAAGTAACAGCAAAATTATTATACGAGCTCAATCCCAATAACCTTGATCCACGGAATTGGATCATTCGATACGGGCATTACAAAATGTAATGCCCTATTATTTTTTCAAAAGTGGGTTGATTTTTAATTAAAATAGTGTTATCATAATATCAACAAAACACTTTATCAAAAGGAGAAGCACAATGGAAGTAGGAATTATGTTGACGATCGGCAACGAGATCGATTCATTTGACGAGCAGCTTGCGGTACTTGTTGAGATAGGCGTTAAGCGGACGTTCGTTACGGCAAAGCATATAAGGCTTGAAGAGGTAATGGGCAAGATCAAGGCTGCAGGGCTGATATGCGATAATTTCCACGCATCTGTATGCGGAGAAAAGAACGGCATTACCTTTGAGATGAAGGATTTCCGCTTTGACGGCGAGGCTGGCGACTATATGCTTGATCTACTGTGCGAAAATATCGACAACTGCGCCAAATACGGCGTTCCGACGCTGGTCGTTCACGGAGCGGGCGGCTCACCCGAGGAGGCGTGGCCCGAGATATATGTAAAAAGAACACGTACGCTTCTCGACTACGCAAACAAAAACGGAGTAACGATCGCTTTTGAAAACCTGTCTAACGCGGAAAACCTTTATCAGATATTTGAAAAATTTCCCGAGGCAAGCTTTTGCTGGGACTGCGGTCACCAATACTGCAACACCTTTGGAACAAGATATATGGAAAGGCTCGGCGATAAGGTCGCCGCGCTTCATATCCACGACAATACCTGCGAGCGCAAAAAAGACCTTCATATGCTACCCTACGACGCGAAGATTGACTTTGACGAGGTAGCATACGATATAGCGAAGAGCGGCTACGACGGTACTATGATGCTTGAGATAATGTACGGCGTAGAGGGAAAGGTCGGCGGCGGATACGCCGACAGAATGTCCTATAAGGACTACGCGACCAGAGCGCGCGACGCGGCAAGCCGCATCATCGACCGTGTCGAGTTTTTCAGAAAAGAGCTTGATAAATAAAATCTATAGGAGACGCGGTTTTTCTGAGGGGAACTTCTTTCAAGAAGTTCCCCTCAGACTCCCCTCAAGAACTTTCAAAAAATTGGTTATAAGTGTAGCCATAAGAAAGATATATTCTTAATGCTTTTCTCTAAGGAAAAAACTCGTCGGACGCAATGAGCACCGACGAGTTTTATGGGTATTTGTTGTTTGTGCGCTGAAAGAAATGCAGATTGCCCACGGAAGAAAGCAAAAATATCATTTTGTTTGAAAGTTCTTTGGGGGTTGTTAGGGGGTATTTCTTTCGAGAAATACCCCCTAACCGCGTCCTTAATTATCCAAAACAAGGTCATCTATCTGCTGCTTAGCAAACGCTATAAATTCAGCGGCAGGCATAGCGCCCATATCGCCCTTCTTGCGAGAGCGGACGGCAACAGTGCCCTCGGTCATCTCCTTTTCACCGATAACCAGCATAAACGGTACTTTTTCGAGCTGAGCGGCTCTTATCTTGTAGCCGATCTTTTCGTTACGCGCGTCAACGGTAACCCTCATACCGAACTTCTCCATATCGCGCGCGATTCCATTCGCGTAGTCGAGCTGCTCGTCGCCGATAGGCATCACTCTTACCTGCTCGGGAGCTATCCACATAGGAAGCGCGCCCGCGTACTTCTCAAGAAGCAGGGCAAGGGTACGCTCGTAGCAGCCGAGTGACGTTCTGTGAATGATATAAGGAGTTACTCTCTTATCATTGGAGTCTGTATATTCCATACCGAACTTCTTAGCGAGAAGCATATCTATCTGAATGGTGATGAGTGTGTCTTCCTTGCCGTGAACGTTCTTTATCTGAATGTCGAGCTTAGGTCCGTAGAACGCCGCCTCGTCGATACCTATCTTATACTCAAGACCGATATTGTCGAGTATAGTCTTCATAGTGCTCTGCGCCTCTTCCCACTGCTCAGCCGTTCCCTCGTACTTATCGGTACGGTTGGGATCCCACTGAGAGAAGCGGAAGGAGCAGTCCTCGCGAAGTCCTACCGCGTCAAGCATATAAAGAGCGAGGTCAAGACAGCCGCGGAATTCTTCCTCAAGCTGCTCGGGTGTGAGTATAAGGTGACCCTCGGAAATGGTAAACTGACGAACACGAATAAGTCCGTGCATCTCTCCGCTCTCCTCGTTACGGAAAAGCGTTGAGGTCTCACCGAGTCTCATAGGAAGATCACGGTAGGAGCGCTTCTTGTTGAGGAATACCTGATACTGGAAGGGACAGGTCATAGGACGGAGCGCGAAGCATTCCTTTGTCTCATCGTCGGGGTCTCCGAGAATAAACATACCGTCACGGTAGTGATCCCAGTGTCCCGATATCTTATAGAGGTCGGACTTTGCCATGAGCGGCGTCTTTGTAAGAAGGTATCCGCGTCTCTGCTCCTCGTCCTCAACAAATCTCTGGAGATTCTGTATAGTTCTCGCGCCCTTGGGAAGAAGAATGGGAAGTCCCTGACCGATACAGTCGACCGTTGTGAAGTATTCAAGATCTCTGCCTATCTTATTGTGGTCTCTCTTCTTTGCTTCCTCAACCATTTCAAGATAAGCCTTAAGCTCGTCCTTCGAGGGGAACGCAGTTCCGTAAATTCTCTGGAGCATCTTATTGTTCTGGTCGCCCTTCCAATAAGCGCCCGTGCACTGTGTCAGCTTAAACGCCTTAACAGCGCCCGTCGCGAAAAGGTGTGGACCTGCGCAAAGGTCTGTGAACTCACCCTGACGGTAGAAGCTGATGACCTCACCCTCGGGAAGCTCCTCTATAAGCTGTACCTTATACGGCTCATTCTTCTCAGTCATAAGCGCGATAGCCTCGTCGCGGGGAAGCTCGAATCTCTCTATCTTATGGTTCTCCTTGACTATCTTCTTCATTTCCGCCTCAAGAGCCGCAAGCGCCTCAGCGGTGAAAGGCGTATCACTGTCAACGTCGTAGTAAAAGCCGTTCTCGATAGCAGGGCCTATCGTGAGCTTCGCGTCGGGGTAAAGTCTCTTTACAGCCTGCGCGAGAACGTGCGAGGCGGTGTGACGGAATACGTGTCTGCCGTCCTCATCCGCAAAGGTGAGAAGCTCTACGTTCGCGTCGGCGCATATAGGTGTGGTAAGCGCGCAAACGCTGCCGTTGACCTTTGCGGCAACGACCGCGCGGCTTATGATGCCCGCTTCCGCCGCAGCGTCATAAACGCTTATCGGCTCATTTTTTTCGATTACCTGTTCTCCAAAATTGATCTTCATAAATATTTCCTCCATACATTATTGTACATTTAACAAAAAACACCCCGAACGGCATCTGCCGTTCGGGGTGCGAATTACTGAACGTTCGCACGGTTCCACCCGAGCTTTTTACTTTTGATATATTCAAAAATGCACGCAAAGCGGTACCCTTACCGTCGTATCACAAGCGCCTTTCAGCTATATGCGCTCTCTCTGTCGAGCCGTTTCGGTAAAGACATATCTTTGGTGGGCGCTCTCTTACTTCTTGTTGAGAGCGGAATGGGGATTTACAAGCTCGCGCCAGTCAAGATCGCCTCTGTCAAGCGCGGTGATTATGACCTCGGCAGTCGCTATATTGGTAGCAACGGGAACATTATAAAGGTCGCACATACGGAGCAGCTCGTGCTCAACGGCGTTGTTCGCGTTGGTAGGTCTCGTGTCTCTGAAAAACAAAAGCACGTCTATCTCATTATATGCTATACGGGAGGCTATCTGCTGTTCTCCACCCTGCTCTCCCGACATAAGTCTATCTATCTTAAGGCCCGTGGCTTCGGAAATATATTTGGCGGTTATGGCGGTAGCGCAAAGATTGTGCTTGCTGAGAATACCGCAGTAGGCTATACAAAGCTGAGCCATTAGCTCTTTTTTAAGGTCGTGTGCTATTATTGCTATCTCCATCAATATACCTCCATACAACAAAAATTCGCGTATCACGCGCATAAACTCCGCATGAATAAAGCATTGTTTTTTCCTTGGCTGTCATCTATTATACCATTATTTACACGTATTTGTCAATGACTTAGTAAATTATTTTGAAAAAATAAAAGATATTTCGATAATGCTATTGTTTTTTTGCGCCGAATAGTTTATAATATACATATATTTTACAGTTATCACGGAGGATTAAAAAATGGTTCAAGAAATGATAGCCAAGGTCGCGGCGACCGATAAGGAAATAGCCGACGCTATACAGGCGGAGTTCGACAGACAGCAGGACGGTCTTGAGCTCATTGCCTCTGAGAATGTCGTTTCCGAAGCTGTTATGTGCGCTATGGGCTCGGTGCTTACCAACAAGTACGCAGAGGGATATCCCGGAAAGAGATACTACGGCGGATGCTCCTGCGTTGACGTTGCTGAAACTATCGCTATCGAGCGCGCTAAGAAGCTCTTCGGCGCAAAGTTCGCGAATGTTCAGCCTCACAGCGGAGCTCAGGCAAACACTGCCGTCTACTTCGCTCTTATAAAGCCCGGTGACACGGTCATGGGTATGAGCCTTGCTCACGGCGGACATCTCACTCACGGAAGTCCCGTAAATATCTCGGGTATGTACTATAACTTTGTTCCCTACGAGCTCGACCCTGTTACCGAATATATTGATATGGACAACTTTGAGAAGCTCGCGAAGGAGCACAAGCCGAAGCTTATCGTAGCGGGCGCGTCCGCTTACCCCAGAGTTATCGACTTTGAGAGAATGGCAAATATCGCT
>JAZSNX010000005.1:0-6435 GCA_045536665.1 Eubacteriales bacterium | reverse complement strand
TACCAAGATCGATAACGAGATCCACTCTATAATAACCGAGGCATACGACAACGCAAAGCGCATTCTTACGGAAAATATGGAAAAGCTTCACTTTATCTCCGAGTTCCTTATGAGAAACGAGATAATGGACGGCGAGCAATTCAAGGCGGCAATGGAAGGCACGCCTACATTCGAGGAGCTTGAGGAAATGACCGAGGCTAAGAGACGCAAGAGCCGTGAGGAAAACGACGAGCGTCGCAGAAAGCAAGCTGAGGAAGAACGCCGCAAGAAGGAAGAGGAGGAGCTCAAAAACCAAGAAAGCTCCGATCGCCCCTCTGATGGCTCGAACGAATGGGGCTACGTTTCGGCAGAGCCTAAGGACGACGATAAAAAAGACGACGATGACGGTGATAACAACCGTTTCGGCGATGACGAGATACCCCACTAAATAAACAAAACACGCTGTTGCGACGCAACAGCGTGTTTTGTTTTATCAACCAAATATTCTTTTTTCAACAGAAGCGCATAGGTAATGGTAAACGGGAAGGTGAAGCTCCTGCACCTTAAACGTCTCAGTCTCGGGGACACGAACAGCAGCAGCGCAAAGCTCGGAGAGCTTGCTGTCCTTCGCTCCCGTAAGAGCAAAGCTTTTAATACCCATAGCCTTTGCTACCTTAGCGGCGGCAACAACGTTCTTCGAGTTGCCAGACGTAGAGATAGCGATGAGCAGGTCTCCCTTTCTTGCGTAGCCATACACAAGCTGTGCGTACATAAGCTTGGGGTCAACGTCATTTACGAACGCTGAGAGCACCGCGCTTTGTGAAGGAATGGAGATCGCGGGTATACCGCCCTGAAGCTGATCCACAAACTCGTCAGCCTCGTCTCCAAGAGTGTCGCGGAACTTCTGCTCGGTCGCTTTATCCATATGGCGCATTAGCAAGAAGCCCTTCATAAGCTCGCCTACGATATGCTCGGAATCGGCGCATGAGCCGCCGTTTCCGCAAACGAGTATCTTACCGCCGCTTTTATATGCATCCATCATAAGCTCCTCAGCAGCGAGTATGTCTGCCTCGCATACCGCAAGCGACGGATATCTTTCCAAAAGCTCTTTCATCATATCATTCATCTCTATCACCTCATAAATTATTTTTCTCGCCCTCAAAGGCAACCGACAAAGCGGCAAAGTCGCCGATAGACTCGCCAAGACTTGCGGGCACTACCCTGCAAACGCCGACTGATACTCCAAGCGCTTCCCTTGCCATCGCTCTCTCCATCTGTGGGCGAAGCAGTTCTTCGGAGCGCGCGAACACGCTACCTATAACTATCGCCTCGGGATTGAGTATATCAACTATCATCGCGAGTCCGCGACCGAGTAGCTCGGCGCTTATCTCATATGCCCTTTTGCCTACCTCATCGCCCAACTCGGCGTAGTCCGCGAGCACCTTCGCGTTTATACCGTCAAGCTCGGATACGCTCTTGCAATAAGGCAGAGCGACACCCGCCTGAAGCTTCTCAAGAGCGAGCATTCTTCCGATCTGCGCGATTCCGCTGCCGCTGCAAAAGCCCTCAAAAGAGCCTGCCTTACCGTAGCCCACAGGTCCGTAGCTCTCCAGCCTTACGTGACCGACTTCTCCCGCGTTTCCGTTCGTTCCGCTATAAAGCTTGCCATCAATTATAAGTCCCGCGCCAAGTCCCGTTCCAAAGGTAAGAAAAACCATATTTCTCGTTCCCTTTCCAGCGCCGTACTTCCATTCCGCAAGCGCGCAGGCGTTCGCGTCGTTGCAAAGATACGCGGGGATACCAAAGCGATCGGACAACAGCTCGGTTATATGTATATTATCCCAATCAGGTAGATTTGGGGGAGACATTATCACGCCCTTTTCGGCGTCAAGAGGCCCTCCGCAGCTTATTCCGATGGCATCGCCCTCCCCGATCTCCTCAATTGCCTTTATGATATTATCTATCGTCTCCTCGCAGGACGTAGTCGCAAATCTTATTTTTTTTACGATGCGCTCCTCGTCCCCGAGAACAACGGCACATTTTGTACCGCCTATATCAACTCCTATCTTCATATTATCCTCCAAGCATTGATATATTACAGAATTATTGTAGCACAATCAACGTACAAAGTCAATAACAGCGAGGGTGTTTTTTTCTTAAAACTGTTGACACAACTGCTTTTTTGAGGTATAATTGACCTATAATTAACAATATTTCATAAGGAGAAATAATAATGAAGCTTTTTATTGACACAGCTAACGTTGATGAGATCAAGGCTGCGGCTGATCTCGGTGTTGTTTGCGGCGTTACAACAAACCCCTCCCTTATCGCTAAGGAAGGCAGAGTTTTTGAGGAAGTCATCAAGGAGATCACTTCTATCGTTGACGGCCCTATCAGCGCAGAGGTAGTTGCGCTTGACGCTGAGGGTATGGTAAAGGAAGCTCTCGAGCTTGCTAAGATCCATAAGAATATAGTTATCAAGATCCCCATGACTCTTGAGGGACTTAAGGCTACAAAGCAGCTCTCCGCTAAGGGCATAAAGACCAACGTTACTCTTATTTTCAGCCCCACGCAGGCGCTTCTCGCTGCTCGCGCAGGCGCTACGTACGTAAGCCCCTTTGTTGGTCGTCTTGACGACATCGCCTCCAACGGTGTTTCCCTCATCTCTCAGATAGCTGAGATGTTCGCTATCCACGAGATCGAGACTGAGATCATCTCCGCTTCTATCCGCGGACCTCAGGACGTTATCGACTCCGCTCTCGCAGGTGCTCACATCGCAACTATTCCGTACAAGGTAATCGTTCAGATGTCTAAGCACCCCCTCACAGACGCAGGAATCGAGAAGTTCATGGCTGACTGGAACGGCGTATTCAACAAGTAATAATTAAAAAATCAAAGGGTACTTTCCTTTTTCAGGAAAGTACCCTTTTTGTTGTCTTTAATTATTGGCAAACGTCGTATGCTATCTTATAAAGCTCATCTATCTCCGCATGGCGCTTGTCGCATATTGCCTTCATTGCCGCAATATCCTCCTCGGAGAACTTATCAAGCGCGCCCTCCTTAAGCTTATTCTTATACATACTGTCGGTAGTAAGCGCGAATACGATATCAAGATCAGTTATCTTACCGTCGTCCTCAATAACTACTCTGTTGCTCTTGCCCTCGAGCAAAAGCTCAACAGCCGCAACACCCATCTTGGTAGCCGTAAGTCTGTCGCGAAGCGTGGGAGCGCCGCCACGAACGATATGAGCAAGTCTTACAAACTTAGACTCAATTCCCGTCTCTTCCTCGATCTTAGCGCGAAGCACCTCACCGTAGGGCTTTCCGTCCTCAGTAAACACGCCCTCGCTGACAAGAACGACAAAGCCTCTCTTGCCTGCCTCCTTAGCACTCTTTATCTTCTCAAGAGCAAGCTTCTCGTCAAAGGAAACCTCGGGAATACAGATAACTATCGCGCCGAGCGCTATACCCGACATAAGAGCTATCTGTCCGCAGTTACGTCCCATAACCTCGACTACGTTGCAGCGAGCGTGTGACTCGCAGGTGTCTCTGAGCTTATCAACAGCATCAAGAACAGTATTCATAGCCGTGTCAAAGCCAACGGTATAGTCGGTAGCCGTGATATCGTTGTCAATTGTTCCCGTAACGCCGATGGTGGGTATACCGCGGAGGGTAAGGTCGGTAGCGCCGCGGAAAGTTCCGTCGCCGCCGATAGCCACGATAGCGTCTATATCATATTTCTTACAGGTGGCAATCGCCTTTGCCATTCCTTCCTCTGTCTTGAACTCAAGACATCTGTCGGAATAAAGCATCGTACCGCCACGGTTTATTATATTTGCGACAGAACGTGTAGTAAGCGGAACGATGTTCTCGTTTATAAGTCCGCTATATCCGCCGATAATTCCCATAACCTCAACACCTTACTCAAAAACTTTTCTCATTATAACACAAATAACCACATTCATTCCGGGTGCGTCTCCACCCGATGTCAGTACACCAATTCTTCTGAATTTTTTCATTGTCTTGCTCCTTTTTCACACCTTGGGTCAAATGATACTTTAATTAAGAATTATATTATACCATATTATCTCAGAAAAAGTCAATATATTGCAAAAAGTTTATAAATTATTTATAATTGTCAATTGTTTGTCAATTCATTTACAGCTTTAAGCGCCATATCAAGGGCATTTGACGCGCTGACGATGCGTATATATTCCCTGCTGCGCATATGAGAAAGCGTAAGCTTACGAAAGCTTTCGCCATTTTTCGTAGAGACTCCTATAAACACCGTGCCAACGGGTATTTCCTTTGTTCCGCCCGTAGGTCCGGCGAGCCCTGTCGCTGACACCGCAACGTCCGTTCCGAGCCTTTCTCTTGCTCCCCTCGCCATCTCCATAGCTGTCTCACTCGAGACTGCTCCGCAACGCTCAAGCGTGTCCGTGCTTACTCCAAGCAGGGCATGCTTTATTTCGTTTGTATAGGTCACGCAGCCGCCCAAGAATACGTCCGAGCAGCCCGCCACGCTCGTCACGCGCTCAGCTATCAAGCCGCCTGTCAACGACTCAGCCGTACACAGCGTAAGCCCGCTCTTATGGAGAGCCTCCACAAGCGCTCTCTCAAGGGAGTCGCAGTCTATTCCGTATACGAACTCGCCAACCTCGCTCTCAAGTATGCGCCTTATCATATCATCGCACATACCGCTTGCCTCGTCCTCGCTCCGTGCCTTGGCGGTGACGCGCAGACGCACCTCGCCCTCCTTGCAATAAGGCGCGACGGTGGGATTTTGCGATTCGGTCATTATGGTCTTTATTTTTTCCTCGACAGCCGACTCTCCCATACCGAATATATGAATATTCTTGCTGACGAGCACACTGTCGGAATGCGCTCTAAGATAGGGCGCTACCTCTTCGTTGAATATACGAGTGAGCTCACCTGGGGGGCCCGGAAGCATAATGACCGTCTTTTCCCCGTCAGCCGAGCTTACCGCAAGCGCGGGGGCTGTGCCGTAATGATTGTCGAACACGTGCGCGCCCTTTGGCATCATTGCCTGCTTTTCGTTATTCGGGGGCATTGGTCTGCCTGTACGCGCGAAATACGTCTTTATTGTTTCTAACGAGCGCGCATCAAGCTCAAGCTCAAGTCCAAACGCAGATGCAACCGTCTCCTTGGTCAGGTCGTCGTACGTCGGGCCAAGTCCGCCACTGGTTATAATGAGATCAGCGTCGGCAAGCGCGTCGGAAAGAGCCGCCTTGAGTCTTTCGGGGTTGTCGCCCACCGCCGTATGCTTATAGACGCATATTCCAAGCTCCGCAAGTCTCTGAGACAGAAACGCCGCGTTTGTGTTTACAATATCTCCAAGCAAAAGCTCCGTGCCCACGCAAAGTATATGCGCGGTTTTTATCTTATTCATAATGTGTCCTCGTAAATATCTTTACTTTGTGAGGTGAACGTCGAGCTGCGGGAAGGGCATCTCTATTCCCTCTTTCGCGAACGCCGCGTCGAGCTGTTCAAGGAGATCGCTCTTAAGAATACCGTAGTCTCCTCTTGCGCACCATACTCTTATGGTGAACTGAAGCGAGGAATCGAGCATATCCGTCATACGCACAAAGGGCGCGGGATCGCCAAGCGCCTTGTCGTGCTCGTTTATAACAGACTCTATGACCTGCTTTACCTTCTCTATATCCGAGCCATAGGATACGTCGATATTGAGGTCAAGTCGGCGAAGATCCTTTCTCGAATAGTTGATTATGGTTGAGTCGGTCGTCTTCGCGTTAGGCACACTGACAGTAAGGTTGTCGGCAGTTTTGAGCTGAGTGTAGAAGAAGCCTATCTCCTCAACAGTACCCGACTTGCCGTCTATGTCAACGAACTCGCCAACGCTTATGGGCTTGAATATAAGCAGCATAATACCGCCTACGAGGTTTGAGAAAGCTCCCTTGACAGCAAGAGCGACAGCAGCGCCCGCGGACGCGAAGAGCGTGATGACCGAAGCCATCGGAACGCCGAGTATGCCTACGATCATAACGGCAAGCAATACGTACGAGCCTATCTTGATAAAGTTCTGCAAAAATGACCTTACCGTAGGCTCAAGCTCACCAAACTTTTTGCCGTTTCTGAGCTTTTTGAGAAAAAATTTAATGATTGCGCGTCCGCCCACAAGAATGACGAGCGCCGCCACAAGACGCCAAGCGACGTCGATACAAACGTTGATTACAGTTGCTAAAATACCTTCCATTTTTGTTCCTTTCAAAATGCGTTTACTAAACTAATTTAATTATACCCATAAATATTATATGTTCTTTTATTGTCTATTGATTTTTTGTAAATATTTCCTGATATAAAAATAATTGAAGCATAATTCGTATTCAAATTAGGATCTACCTACTTTTCTTTTGATGAAAAGAAAAGTAGGCAAAAGAAAACTAAAAATATGTCATACGTTTAAAGAATATTTAA
>JAZSNX010000095.1:0-10260 GCA_045536665.1 Eubacteriales bacterium | reverse complement strand
TGGACGCGTACGTAGGCACGTCCGGCTGTGAGCTTGCCTTCGAGAGCATACTGCACGGACAGGACGGCACTATGGTGATAAAATATGACCGTGACGGCAATATCGTAGAAAAATACTACGAAAAGCAGCCGATAAGCGGAAACGACGTCTGGCTGACCATAGATATCGACCTTCAGATAGCCGCGGAAAAGGGACTTGAGGAAGCAGCAACCACCAGTCAGACGGGAGAGGCGGGAGCTATCACCGCGATAGACCCTCAAACGGGCGCTGTGCTTGCGGTCGCCTCGTATCCTACCTACGACATTACGCAGTTTTCAAGCAAGGAATACTACAATTCCCTGCTTGAGAATAAAAACAATCCGCTTATAAACAGAGCTCTGACAGGCGTTTATGCCCCAGGCTCTACCTATAAGATAGGCGTGGCGCTCACGGCGCTTGAGAACAACACTATACCTGATGCCCAGACCTATACGTATTCGTGTGACGGAAGCTACGATCATCTGCATAATCCCACGTGTCTTGGTGTGCATCTGGAAAACAACACCGTTTACAACGCTATACAGGAGTCCTGTAACGTCTTTTTCTACAACCTCGGTCACGAGATGGGAATAACACCTATAACGAGCTATACGAAACGCCTTGGGCTTGGAGTCGCCACGGGAATTGAGCTTGGCGAGAGCAAGGGCACGGTCGCGGGCCCCGCGCATAACGCCGAATGGAACGAGGGCAACGACATCTCTGCCGCTATCGGTCAGTCCGATCACGGCTACACGCCGCTTCAACTGAGTGTATATACCTCGTCGATAGTAAACGGCGGTGTCAGATACAACACGCACATACTCGGCTCGGTACGAAGCTTTTACACCAATGAAATAATTTCAGCTTACACACCGAGCGTTGCCGAGACCGTCAGCTTCTCAAGCGATACGTACGATACGCTCATAACCTCAATGGATATGGTGGTATCTAACAACTCTGAAATATCGAGATATTTCAAAAATATCCCCGACAACGTCAAGGTCGGCGGGAAAACGGGTACTGCCGAGGTCGCGGGACAGCTTGATAACGCTCTCTTCACAGGCTTCGCTATGCTCGATAATAATCCCGAGATAGTCATCTCGTGTATCGTCGAGGAGGGTCAACACGGTTACTTCGCATCTATCGCCGTGGCAAGAGTAATGGAAGAGTATTTTAAAGAAGAATAGAGACACAAATTTTTGAGGGGGGCTTTCTTGAAAGAAAGCCCCCCTCAAGCTCCCCTAAAGAACTTTAATAAGATTTGTCAAAGTTCTTAAAAGGGGTTTTTGGGGAAACTTCTTGAAAGAAGTTTCCCCAAAAAATCGCATCCCCACAGCCTTAAGCCATTCTTGTCCAGATGAGCATATCCGTTTCGTCGCGGTTCGCGAACGTTCTGTAAGGACGGTAACGAAGCGTTACGGGTGACGCCGCCTTGTCCGCAAAGGTGTAAAGTCCGTCGAATTCGTCGTCAAGAGCTCCGCTCGCGACAAGCTCAACACAGTCGCTCGCTCTCTCGCACTTAACGGGCTTATCCATAAGAACGGTCACAGCGTTAAGCTCGAAGTCGTTGTCGATCCTCTCCATACAGTAAACGCTCGGACCGTAGCAAAGAGCTACTCTTCCGGCATCAAATCTTACCTTTGGATGCGTCTTTACAAAGTACGGCTGCATCATGAGGTCAAGCTCAAAGCTGAAGCTCTCGCCAACAGCTATCTCGATATATCCGTTTCTCTCGCAGAGCACCTGTGCGCCCTCAAGCTTGTATTCCTTGCACCACCAAGGACGGCGTATAAGCAACGTCTTATATGTGTTGCCCTCACCCTTGAAGCTGAGTTTGCCGTTCGCGGGATATTCCGTCTTTACGTCAAGCTTTATCTTGCCGTTGTCAAGCGTTACGTTATCAAACTGATTTACAACAAGAGAATTTTCAAGCTCGGAGAAGAAGAAGTCTCCTATCCTTGCTATGATCCTGTTGATATTGGGAGGACAGCACGAGCAGTTGAACACCTCAACACGCTGACGTCTCGGATACCACTTTCTGTACTCCTCATATATGCACTTGTCCTTATTTACGGATGCGAGATTTATCTCCATAGGATTAGTGTAGAAGAACGACTTACCGTCCATAGATACCGCCGACAGAAGCGTGTTGTACATTACACGCTCGATCGTATCCGCGTACTTGGAGTCAAGCTCTTTCTTGGAGAGCGAATGAGCAAAGAGCATAAGACCTATTGCCGCGCAGCTCTCGGAGTACGTGCGAAGGTTGGGAAGATCGTAAGGTACTGTAAAGCACTCTCCGCCCTTCTCTGAGCCGATACCGCCGGTGATGTACATATATTTCTTGATGACGTTCTCAAAGAGGCAGTCACAGGCTTCAGAAAGCCCCTTGTCTCCCGTTCTCTGAGCCGCCTCTTCCATACCTATGTACAGGTACATCGCTCTTACGGCGTGTCCTACGGCCTCTCTCTGCTCTCTTACGGGCATATGGCTCTGTCCATAGGAAAGATCGTATCTTCCGCCGCCTGACTCCTCAAGACCCTGACCACGCATATTAAGGAAGTGCATACACATATCAATGTACTTCTTGTTACCCGTGTAATCGTAGAGCTTTACGAGCGCGAGCTCTATCTCCTCGTGTCTGTCTGTAACGAACTTGGCGGTCTTTTCGATGATAAACGCGTTCTCAACGCATACCATACATCTTTCCATAACGTCAAGCAGCTTTTTCTTGCCAGTTGCCTTATGGTACGCCACAGCCGCCTCTATCATATGACCCATCGTGTAAAGCTCGTGGCTGTCACGGAGCGTGAATATATTTTCAGGCTCGACCTGTATAAAATAAGAATTGAGGTATCCCGAGGGAAGCTGATTTTGCTCCATTTTGTCAACGAGCTCGTCTATGATCGCCTGCTCCTCAGCGTAACCGTCCTTATCCTTCATTATAAGATACGATACCGCCTCTATCCATTTCGCAACGTCGGAGTCGTAGAATTTATGTATCTTCTGCTGTGTCTCCTTCCAGTTAAAGCGAAGCGCGTCAAAGCGTCCCGTCTCCTCAAATCTGCGGTATACGTTGCCTATGCTCACCTTTCGGTTTACGTCGTATTTCTCTTTCCAAAATCCGTCGCGCAAGGTGGTTGCCTCAAAAGAAATATTTTTTAACATCTATATTTCCTCCTCTTTTATTTTTACACCTCTATTATAGTATATAAACATCCGAAAATCAATCCAAAAAGTGCGGATATTGTGAAAAAATCCGACATATTTTTCTTTTCGTCGTTTTTTATCAAATCTGCTGTTGTTCCATTTATAAGCCTTTTGTCTACCAATCGTAGAATTTTGGACGATCGTCGACCCTGAAAAGTGACACGAATAGTAGGTTGACAGGCTTGGATTTTAATTGTATAATTAATATGTAGACATAAACAAAATCTATTTATGTGAGGAAAAGCGTATGGAAAACAAAAGGTCAATAAACCTTGCCGTGAATATTGCCGAGCTCCGCAGAAAGAGCGGAATGACGCAAGAGCAGCTTGCAGAAAGACTTTATGTCAGCAACAAAACGGTAAGCAAATGGGAAAGAGGCGCGGGATATCCCGAGATACCTCATCTCGTCAGGCTCTCCGAAATATTCGGCGTACCCGTTGACAGCCTTATCGCAAGTGAGCGCAGGGGCATAACCATAGCGGGAAATATCATCACCGATAACATCAAGATAATAGAGGATTTCCCTGAAAAAGGAATGCTCGTCAACATCACCTCTATGTCTCACGCCGTAGGCGGCGCTGTGCCAAACACGCTTATCGACATCGCCGAGATCGACCGCTCAACGCCTCTTTGCGCGATAGGAAGAGTAGGAAACGATCAAAACGGAAAGGACACCATACTTGAGCTCCAGAAGAGAGGAATAGACGTAAGCGGCGTGATGATCTCGCAGACCGCTCCCACGAGCTTCACCGACGTTATGAGTATGAGCGGCGGAGCAAAGGAGAGGACGTTCTTCCACCACAGAGGCGCGAACGCTGAGTTCTGCCCCGAGGATATCCGCATAAGCTCATTGCGCTGTAAGATGTTCCATATCGGATATATCCTGCTTCTCGATAAATTCGACGAGGCGGACAACGAATACGGCACTGTAATGGCGAGAACTCTCAAAGCCGTTCAGGACGCGGGCATTCGCACGTCTATCGACGTTGTCAGCGACAGCAAGGGACAATTTGCCGAAAAGGTCATTCCCGCGCTTAAATACACCGACAACGCCATAATGAACGAGATAGAGGGCTGCGGCGTCGCCGGAATCGAGGCAAGAGACGCGAACGGCAAGCTCATCATAGAAAACGTACACAAGGCTATGCAGGCAATAATGGACTACGGTGTCGGAGAAAGAGTAATAATCCACTGCCCCGAGGCAGGCTTTGCCCTTAACAAGGCAGGCGAGTTTTGCGTTGTTCCCTCGCTTGAGCTTCCCCGTGACTATATCAAGGGAACTGTCGGCGCGGGAGACGCGTTCTGCGCGGGCTGTCTGTGGGGAATATACAATGGGCTTTCCGACAAGGAGATACTCGAATTCGCGTCGGGAGCTGCGGCTTGCAATCTCACGGCGGCAGACTCTGTGAGCGGAATGAAGTCCGCGGAATATATCAGGCAAATGATATCCACAATGAAGAGAAAAGAAATATAAAGAGGTAAAGAAAATGTTAGTTAATCTTAATGAAGTACTTGCGGACGCAAAGAAAAATCACTATGGCGTAGGTCTTTTCAACACCATTGACACCGATATGCTCGAGGCTGCTATCGAGGCGGCTGAAGAGCTTCGTTCCCCCATTATCATAGGAACGGCAGAGGTGCTTCTTCCCTTCGGCGAGCTCAAGCTCATAGCCCCTTCCTTTGTTGAAGCGGCAAAGAGAGCAAGTGTACCCGTCGTTCTTCACTATGACCACGGTGTTACGTTTGAGAAATGTGTAGAGGCTCTCCAGCTCGGCTTCTCCAGCGTAATGTTTGACGGCTCTGCAAGCGAGTATTCCAAGAACATCGCTGACACCGCAGAGGTAGTCAAGATAGCGCACGCTATGGGCGCGACCGTTGAGGGTGAGATCGGTCACGTCGGTCAGGCTGCTGACGGCGACGACTCCGTCACCGACCTCTATACTCAGGTATCCGAGGCTGTCGCTTATCAGAAGGCTACGGGCGTTGACGCGCTTGCGGTTGCTATCGGTACGGCTCACGGCGCGTACAAGAGCGCTCCCAAGCTCGATCTTCAGCGACTTTCCGAAATTCGTGACGCTGTTGAAGTTCCGCTCGTGCTTCACGGCGGAAGCGGACTCTCCGATGATGATTTCAGAAACGCCATCGCGCACGGTATCAGTAAGGTCAATATCTTTACCGACATCTGCCGCGTAGGTATGGAAGCAAACGCAAGGATGCTCGAAACCAATCCTCCCTTCGACAGTATGTGGACATACCTGAATCTCCGTAACGACCGCGTTGCGGCAATGAAGGAAGAAATAAAGACTAAGATCAAGCTCTTCGGCTCGGTCGGCAAAGCGTAAGGACGCGATTTTTGAGGGGGGCTTTCTTGGAAGAAAGACCCCCTCAAGCTCCCCCAAAGAACTTTTAAAAATATATTATAGTGCCAATACACCATAATAATATCATAAAAACAGGCAGCTGCTAAGCAACTGCCCGTTTTGTTATTTATTCGGTTTGTTCCTGTGCTTTTTTCGCTCTGCGTCTTTTAGCGGCAAATATCGGTATGAGTATCACCGCGACGATAACAAGCTGGACACCCACAAATATCAAAATTCCGCTAAACACTTCGATAAAAGTTGGCTTTTCATCAACTGTCACTATCACAGTCGAATAATTCACCTCGGAATCGTATCCCTTTATCAAAAGCTCGATAGACTGAAGCTCGGTATTCACCGCGGATATTTCGTTTATAACAGTGATGCGGTCACCCGCGCTTGCGGTACTGTCCTCAAGCATTTGCTCAAGCAAGAGCTTTCTTTCCTCAAGCGCGCTTTTCTTAGCTTGCGCGTCCACGTATTTGGTGGTAATGTCCTCAGAGCCTATGTTTTTGCTTCTAACTCCGCCATTTCCCTCTATCGCGCCGACAAACTCATCAAGCTTTTCGGTTGGAACACGGTAGGTTATCGTGGCATAAGTACATTCTCCGTCGGAGTAGCTCTCATTGCGGCTTTGTATATATCCGCCAAGCTCGGAGCTCTTTTGGGAAACGGTATCAACAAGCGCGGAAACGTCAACCGTTTCAAGTCCTATCCTTACCGTATACACTATTTTTCTATTAATGTCATCGTTTACTATCGAGGACTCAGCGTCCTTACCGGGTGCAGAGCCCGCGTCTCCGACTGCGCTGTCACCCTTGGCGGCGCAGGAGACTATACACAAGCACATAACCAAGGCGAGCACCAATGAAAGATATTTAAAGACCGATCTCATAAGACTACCTCCTTTTGTGTCTTTTTTTACAGTATATCATAAAATTTCCGCCGTGTCAAGGACAACCCGAAGCCGCAACAAAGCCGCCCTTTTCCGTAAGACTTGTTAAAAATTTGTAAAGCATATTCGTTTCTTCTTGCAATAAGTCCTCAAATAGTATAAACTAAGCTTAAGTAAATGTAAATTGCGAGGTGCTTATGAACACATCAGACACAAAGATCCGCCCCCTTTCCTCTATGGCAAAGGTATTTCATGACAAAATAATAGGCAAGGTCACGCGCTCACTTGAGTGTGCCGCAGGTCAGGAGATATCCTTTCAGGTAGCGTACAAGCTCGAGTATAACACATTTAAAAAAGCTCAGCGAAAGGTAGTGGTTGAGGTAGGCGAGGCGCTTAACGCCACTCCCGAAATTTTCAAGGTCGAGAACGTTCCCTCGTATCTCGCCGCATACCCTCACAGGGTGGATAAAAAATACATAACAGGCTCGGCAGGGCTTTTCCCCGACCCTCTCGTACCGATAAATAACGGCGATGAGGTCACCGCCGCTATGCGTCGCTGGCATTCCATATGGATATCCTTGAAAATACCTAAAGACCACAAGTCCTGCGAGGAAAAGGTTACTGTAAAGCTTCTTGATAGCGACGGACATATCGTTGCGAAGACCACGTTCACCGTTCGCGTTCACAAGATACCCGAGCTTCCCGCCGAGATACCCTTCACGCAATGGGTACATTACGACTGTATCGCCGACGTTCACGGTGTAAAGATATTCTCCGAGAAGCACTGGGAGCTTATCGAAAAGTACGTTCGTATGGCTGCGGAGCACGGAATAAACGTACTGTTCACGCCCATACTCACTCCCCCGCTCGATACCGCCATAGGCGGCGAGAGACCTACCGTACAGCTCGTTGACATAACGCTTGAGAACGGAGTATATTCCTTTGATTTTTCAAGGCTGACGAGATTTGTCGAGCTTGCGAGGTCGGCAGGATTTAGCTGCTTTGAGATAAACCATATGTTCACGCAATGGGGAGCGACTGCCGCACCCAAGGTCGTGGCAAAGGTAAACGGAAAAGCAAAAAAGATATTCGGTTGGGGAACAGACGCTACGGGAGACGAATACAAGGCGTTTCTATCCTCGCTTATCCCCGCCGTAATAGCTCATTTTGAGAGTCTCGGCATTTCTCGCTCAAACCTCTATTTCCACGTTTCCGACGAGCCCTCGACAGAGCATCTTGAGGCTTACCGCAAGGTATCAAGAATGTTCAAGCCGCTTATTGAAGGCTGTAAGCACATCGACGCGCTCTCTCATCTTGAGTTCTACAATGAAAAGCTGGTCGGTATTCCCGTAGTAGGCACAGACACGCGTATGAACGCGTTTCTCGAGGCAGACATCAAGGGAATATGGTGCTACTATTGCTGCGGTCAGTCGCTTGAGGTATCAAACCGTTTCTTTGCTATGCCCTCACCCCGCACAAGAATGATTGGCGTTCAGATATACAAATTCGACTTCAAGGGCTTCTTGCATTGGGGCTACAATTTCTACTATACTCAGCACTCCACCCGTCTTGTCGACCCTTGGAAGGAGACCGACGCGGGCGAGGCTTTCGCGGGCGGAGACTCTTTCAGCGTATACCCTTACGGCGACGAAGTCATTCCCTCTTTGCGTCTTAAGGTGTTCAAGACCGCCCTTGACGATATCCGCCTCTTGAAGCTCGCCGAGGAGAAGGTAGGGCGCGATGAGGTCATAGCGGCAATAGACCGCATTGCGGGTATGAATATTACCCTCAGGAATTACCCTATAGACGAAAAGTTCTTTGAGGAGCTTTACAAATATATATTCAGCGTTATAGAGGACTGACTATGATAAAAGATATCTGTGAACGCTTGTCCTTCCCCGCGGAGGCGACCGAGGTCTTTGCCAAGGGTTATAAAAAAATAATCGAGTGCGGAGGTGAGCCACAGCTCGCGCTCGCAAGAGATCTGCTTTTTGACGGAGACACCAAGCAATACCGCGAAATATTGCTCTCTCTCTCAAAGGAAAGCGGCATACATAGGTACACCGTGGATATGATATTCCTGCTTAGCTGTATGGGCAGGGCAAAGCAAGCCTTCGACGAGCGCGGAATAGACGAGGATATCTATTATGACACCATGCGTGACCTTACCGAAAAGCTAAAAGAATGTAAGAGGCTTTACGGCGTATGGGGTACGTTCGTGGTGTGGTGGTATCCCGGTTTTCTTCGCGCAGAGCGCTTTACTCTCGGAAGGCTTCAGTTTGAGACACAGCCGTTTCCGCTTGAGGACTATAAGGGAATAGTTAAAATGGGCGATACCGTCTATAATTTTCACGTTCCCTCGGGCAGCCCCTTGACCTATGAGGCGGTGATCGACAGCTTCCGACGTGCCTATAAATTCTTCCGCGTTGAGGGAGTTATGCCGATAGTTTTCAGCTCTTGGCTCATCTATCCGCCTGTCGCGAGCCTTTTTGCGGACGGCTCAAATCTCCGTCGCTTCTACGAGCTTTTCGACGTTGTTGAGGGCAAGGAATATAAAGACAACAATGAGCTATGGCGAGTATTTTACGTTCCGTTCTCTCCTGATATGGACTACTCCGCTCTCCCCGAGAACACGTCTCTGCAAAGAAGTCTTAAAAAATTCTTCCTTGACGGCGGCGTAATGGGAAACGGCAAGGGCATTATACTGTTCGACGGAGAAAAAATCATTACGTAAGGAGTAAACATATGTCAAACGTCTTGATACACGATTATAACATCAATATAAAGGGTGTAAGTAAAAAAGTAATATACCAATTCAGTGACGTACATCTCAATCTTGCCGATGAGCTATCCTCTGAGGAAGAGAGACAGGAAACGGAAAAACGTATTGCAAATTGGCATAGAGTGCGCGAGAAATTCACGACAAAATACGGCGAGCCATACGGGGACGAGCAGCGCCTTGAGGCAGAGGAGCATTTTGAAAATCTGTTAACTACGGCGCGCAAGGACGGTGACGCGCTCGTCATCACGGGCGACGTTTTCGACCATTTGAACGAGGCGCATTTCCGTTTCTTTGAAAACAGATTCGCAGACCTCGGTATTCCCTACGTTTACGCCTGCGGAAATCACGAGTACGTCGACAATATACCGAACGACACCAAAATGGCTATAATAAAGCAACCCGTGCAGACGCTCGACCTTGGCGACCTTGTGATAATGGCGTTCGAGAACTCAAAAAGAGAGATAACAAGAGAGCAGATAGACGCGCTTAAGAAACAGCTCTCACAGGGCAAGCCGATAATAGTCGCCATGCACGTGCCGATACAAGCCGAGCACAATGAGATACATAAGGCGTGCAGTGAGTATTTTCGCTTGAACTACACCGACTGTCCGAAGGAAAATTTGGAATTTATCGAGCTTATCTATGCGAACACCGATAAAATAGCGGCTGTTCTTGCGGGACACCTGCACTTCCTCAACGTCTGCGAGCTCGTACCCGGTCTTACACAGTACGTCTCTACTCAGGGAATTACGGGAAATATCAATAGAATTACAGTTAATTAATAAAATGTTTTTGAGGCAAGCTTTCTCATAAGAAAGCTTGCCTCAAATTTTTAATGATATTTAAATAAATTAGGATTTGTCGGTTTGTTTAAATTGCAATTTTGTAGGGGCGATTCACGAATCGCCCGCCGTGTGACACCATAATTATTCAAACGGGCGATTCGTGAATCGCCCCTACGACCTGTTAGATCCATCTCCCCTATAAATCCTAATTTG
>JAZSNX010000085.1:0-35877 GCA_045536665.1 Eubacteriales bacterium | reverse complement strand
TTTGTATCATAGCCGTCCGTCGCAAATATCATCTCTATAGGAGCGTCCTCGTCAAACGGCGTATGCAGACGCATTCCGTCCTCTCCCTTGAGCATAACGTGTCCCGCCCATATAAAGGGGAAGGGCTCGTCTCCTCGGTTTTCGACAGAGTAGCTTATGCTTATTCCGTCACCTGTAGGTATCACGGTCTTTTTGTAGGTCGTTGGGAATATGCGAGAGCTTGCGGTGAGTGTCACGAAGCTATCCGATATTTCCGTCTCAAAGGGAAGTCTGCACACCTCACCGTGGTCGGGATAGGAAATACCCTTGTATGCCCCGATCTCGGGAGTATACGGATCGATTGTCGGGAACATATCGTCAAACGCGCTGCACTCCGAATCCACGTAGCTTCCGTCGTATGTCAGCACTCTGTACTTTTCTGTATCCTTTACAGCAAGTAGCTCCTTGCCCGTTTTCTTGTCGATAAGAGAAGCCATTTTTGCTCCGTCACACGGCAAAAGCGTAGCTCGCAGACGTTCGGCTTCAACGACTATCGCGTCTCTGTCCTTATATTTTGTCTTGCTTATCATCAAAGCATCATGCCCTCTCCCTGACGCATAAGCAGGTAGGGAATATCGGGGCAGTTGTTCTCCATCTCGGTCATAAACTCATACGGGCTTCCGTAATGCTGCGCGAAGTTCCAATAGTGACAGGGAACTGCGAGCTTGGGAGAGAGCGCCTTTACGACCTTTGCCGCCTGTGCGGAATCGAGATTTCCGAAAGCGCCGTTTATGGGTAGTATCAAAAGGTCAGCTCCCTTGATAGCCTCGTCGTCGAGCCACTCGGGACGGTACGCCGTATCGCCCATCATATATATCCTCTTACCCTCTATCTCAAAGAGAAGTCCGAGAGCGTGGGGGGTATCAGCGCCGTGGTCACAGCGAACCGCGGTAAGCGTTGCTCCGCCCATCTCTACCTTGTCGCCGACCGAAATAAAGGTGAGACCGTCCTTGATGCCAAGGCGCTCGCACTCTGCGGCAGTGTCCTTTGCCCCAACAAATTTTGTCTTTCCGTTTCCGAGAAGCGTGGGAACGCTGTCGGGGTCGAAATGGTCGAAGTGCGCGTGAGAAGCGACGACGTAGTCGAATATCACCTCGTCAGCTCCGAGAATGTGAGGCATAAGTCTCTTAAATCCAAAATATCTTTCACAGCAATCCGAGAGATAAGGGTCAACGGCTATAAGCTCTCCGGCAGGTGTTTTGAGCACAAATCCCGCCTGACCGAGAAAGAACACGCCGACCTCACCCGTCTTTACGGGAGTTGCCATAAGCTTAAGCGCAAAATTTTCCATAGTCAGCCCCCTCAAAAGTTTCTCGCGAATCCGCCGCAGGTCCAGCCGCCGTCAACGGGAATTACCGCGCCTGTTATGTAGGAAGCCGCGTCAGACGCCATAAACGCCGTCGCGTTCGCTATCTCATCGGGCACACCCTGACGTCCCATAGGAATGTGAGAGAGAAGTCCCGCCATTGCGCTGTTCTCCGACCAAAGCTTGTTGGTAACGGCAATGCCGATAGTGCCGGGGCAGATAACGTTCGCGCGAATGCCCTTGGGAGCAAGCTCCATTGCGATAGCCTTAGTGAAGTTTATGACCGCCGCCTTAGCCGCCGTGAACGCGCACTGATTGCGGAGCGGTACCATACCTACGATAGAGCTTATATTAACTATGCTCGAGCCCTCGCTCATATAGGGAATAGCGAGCTTCGTGCAGTTATATGTACCGTCAAGATCTACCTTGAGGATCGCGTCCCACCACTTGTCGCTGAACTCGTCAACGTGCTTTCTCTCGTCAGGTCCTACGTTGATACCCGCATTGTTTACGAGAACGTCTATGCCGCCAAGCTCCTCAGCTATCTTTGCCATAGCCGCCTTGACTGCCTCTCTGTCGGTAATATCAAAATCGTATCCCTTTGCCGTGTAGCCGTCAGCCGCTATCGCGTCGGCAACTGTCTGTGTTCCGCGAAGGTCACAAACGGCGACCTTTGCTCCGTCCTCAGCGAAGCGATGAGCCATAGCTGAGCCAATGCCTCCCGCCGCGCCTGTGATAACTACAACCTTGTTTTTGAAATCGATTACCATAATTGATATCTCCTATGTTTAAAATTAAGTGTGATTAGATTTCAAGCAAGAGCTTCATCGCCTTGCCTGCCTCAAGATCGGCGAACGCCTGCTCCCATTCGGCAAGAGGTCTTACGCCTATCATAGGCGCGACATTGAGCTTTCCGCTTGCCATAAGCGAGAGAGCTATATTCCAGCCGTTATAGCTTGAGCTCATATTAAACTGAACATCCAGCACCTTCATCATTGCCTCGTTCCACGGCACTTCTACCGTGGGAGCGCCCGTCATTCCGATAGCGCAAAAGCGTCCCCACTTGCGAAGCACCTTTATGCCTGTGCGTATCGCGCTGCCCGCGCCGGATGCCTCGACCACAAGGTCTGCTCCAATGCCAGTTTCTCTCATTATGATAGCGGCGGCATCTTCCTTGATAACGTCTATAAACAGATCGTAGCAGCCCAACTCATCGGCTATTTTCAAACGATATTCAGCGTCTGCCGTAGTGCCGCAAAGAATTATCTTTCCCGCTCCCGCTATTCTCGCCATCTGCGCGGCAAGAAGAGCGATAGGACCAACGCCCATAATGACTACGTTGTCACCGGGTGTCACGCGCGCTCTCTCAAGAAGCTGATGAGCAACGATAGCCGAAGGCTCTGCCATAGCCGCTTCCTTGAGGGAAAGTCCCTCGGGTATCTTATGAAGAAGCTTTTCGGGCATTACCACGTAGGTAGTAAAGCAGCCGTCGATACCCCAACCGATAGAGCGCTTATCCATACAGTTCTGAATGTGTCCGTTTCTGCAAAGATAGCACTTGCCGCACGCCTTGTTGTGAGGCTCACCGACAACCGCGTCACCTTTTTTATAGAGCGTAACCTTGCTGCCGACCTCCTCTACAACTCCCGAAAACTCGTGTCCTACGATAACGGGCGGATAATAAGTAAACTGATCGTGGAGAATGTGAATGTCCGTACCGCATATACCGCCAAAAGCTACGCGAACCAGCACCTCATCATCTCCGTAGGTGGGAACAGGGCGCTCCTCAAGTGAAAAAAAGCCCTCTCCTTTTTTTGTTTTTACCAAAGCCAACATACCGTTCTGCCTCCGTAATTTTTTAACTTACGCTATTTACATTTCATTAATTGTATGCTATAATAGTTACCATAGTAATTATAGCACGACAAAAACAATAATACTATAAATATATTGTCAATAAATATAACTTTCGTGTCACTTGCGGAGGATAAAAATGATATACGTACCTACACTCAAGCCTTTGCTTGAAAACAATGACAATATCTACACCGAGATCACCTACGACAAGCGCTTCACCAAGGTAGATGATATCACTCGGGACGGAGAGCACATTCACGACTTTTACGAGATATACATAAATCTCTGCGGAGACGTTTCCTTTCTCGTTGAGGACGATCTTTATTCAATAAACAGAGGAGATATCATCGTCACAGCCCCAAACGAGATACATAGATGTATCTATCACAGCAACTGTACGCACGAGCATTTTTGCATATGGATACGCGAGCTTCCGTTCGCGACGGACAAGCTCAAGGAAGAGTTTGAAAGCAACAAGCTTCTTGTGCTGTCCGACGAAAACAAGGAGAAAGTAATAAACGCTTGCTTTGAGTTTCACAAGGCACGCTCAGCCGATAGTAAAAATCCCTTCGTGGCGATAAAGAACTTTTTTGAGATACTTGATATCATATGCGCCAAGCGAGACGACACCATCGAGGCGCAGAGCCTGCCGTCAAGCTTTTCGGAAATAGTCGAGTATATATCCGCGCATTACACCGAGCCGTCCTGCACCGTAACACTCATCTGCGATAATTTCTATATCTCCAAGAGCACGCTCTGCCGCCGCTTCCGCCGCTACTTCCAGACAACGCCATCGGACTATATCGAGGCAAAGCGCTTTGCCGAGGCAAAGAAACTGCTATCGGCAGGTCAATCGGTACAAAACGCCTGCCTCAGCAGCGGATTTTCGGACTGCTCATATTTTATAATGCGCTTCCGCAAAAAATTCGGCATAACGCCGTATAAGTATCAAAAGGAATTTATGTAAGGATACCTTTAGGGGGTGCTTTTCTGAGAGAAAGCACCCCCGAGACAATTTTCAAAAAAGACATCGGCTTTTCGAGAAATATGTCTATATTTACATTTTATACATATTTGTATGGTAAAATGTTGAAAAAGTAATAAATTTAAAAGTAATAAATTTAAAGGAGAACGAAAATGACCTTTAGTGTAAATCATCCCATTCTTTTCGTGCTCGTAGCTCTGATAATTGCCCTTGTGCTTGGGCAATCGGTATTTTTCCTCGTCAAGGCGTGGAAGCAGGGCGTGCGCATTGGAATGGACAAGAAAAAACTCAAAAAGATAGCAATAAGCGCGGCTATCTTCACTATCGCTCCCGCGGTCGCGATAGTTGTCAGCGTAATAGCTCTGGCAAAGGATCTTGGAATTGCGCTTCCGTGGCTCAGGCTGAGCGTTGTAGGCTCACTTTCCTACGAGACAATAGCGGCTGCCAACGCGGAGAGCGCGATGGGGTTGACGCTTGGACAAGTAACAGCGCTTACCGCGCAGCAGTACGTCACCATCGTTCTGGTAATGACCCTGAGCATTATGGTAGGCATCTGGCTCGTACCCGTTGTCTGCAAAAAGCTTCAGGGCGGTATGATCTCGCTTGAAAAGCGCGACAAGAAGTGGTCGGACATTTTCTCCGCGTCAATGTTCATCGGTATGATATCCGCGTTTGTCGGCTTTGTTTTCTGCGACTTTTCAACCGTCTTCAAAGGAGACCTTTCGGGTCTTATCCCCGTATGCGTTATGGCTGTATCGGCAGTTCTTATGCTATTGTCGGGACTGCTCGTCAAGATATTCAAAAACGCCAAATGGATATCCGATTACGCTCTGCCCGTAAGTCTTATCGGCGATATGGCAAGTGCTATACCGATAACGGCTTGGCTGTCATAAGGAGGTGCGAGAAATGAAAAACAGAAACGATCTTTCTTATATGGACAGCGTCTATTCCTGGGGCGCTAAATGGAATATCCTCGTTATGATAGTTCTGCTTGCTTTTCCGATAGCGCTGTGCGCCATCTTTGGCGTCCTGCCCGATTGGAAGGGACTTGTCGGCGGACTCATCGCGACAGCTCCTATGTATTGGGCGGTAGGCTTTGTAGAGGTATTTACATATATCCCTATGCTCGGCGCGGGCGGCTCTTATCTATCGTTCGTAACGGGTAACATCTCAAATCTCAAGCTCCCCTGCGCTCTCGGAGCTCTTGAGCAGGCGGGCGTCAAGGCAAACAGCGAGGAGGGAGAGGTAGTCTCCACTATCGCTATTGCTGTGTCAAGTATAGTGACCACCCTCATAATCATTCTCGGTGTCATTCTGCTCGTTCCGCTTTCCCCCGTGCTCAACGCGCCCGTGCTCGCTCCCGCCTTCGCGCAGATACTCCCCGCGCTCTTCGGCGGACTTGGCGTTGTGTTTATTTCGAGAAACTGGAAGATAGCTATCGCCCCCGTCATACTTATGCTCGCGCTGTTTATCTTCGTTCCCGCGTTCAACGAGGGAACTGTTGGTATAATGGTACCTGTTGGAGTATTGTTCACTCTCCTTGTCAGCCGCATTATGTATAAAAAGGGCTGGATATGATAGAAAAGAGGTCTATATAAATGATTGCTTTGTTTATAATACTCGGTCTGCTTGCTGTCCTTGTCGCGGTGCTTCTCATTCGTACCGCCGCATTCCGTCCAAAGGAGCAGAATATACCCGAGATAGAGTGCGAGGACTTTGACAAGGGCAACGTAACAGAGGCTCTTCAAAAGCTCATTCGTTGCAAGACTGTCTCATACTACGACCGCTCACTTGAGGACAACGACGAATTCGATAAGCTGGTCAATATGCTCCCCTCGCTTTACTCCGAGGTGTTCCGCGTTTGCGACTTTACGCAGCTGCCCGACAGAGCTCTGCTCTTCAAGTGGGAGGGCAAGTCACACGATGAGCCGTCGGTTATGATGGCGCATTACGACGTCGTGCCCGTAGAGGCAGACAAATGGCAAAAGCCGCCCTTTGAGGCAATTATCGAGGACGGCGTGCTTTGGGGCAGGGGCTCTCTTGACACAAAGGTCACGTTCAATGCCGTTCTTCAGGCGGCAAACAAGCTCATCTCCACGGGATTTGTACCCGAGCAGGATATGTACTTCGCCTTTTCGGGCGGAGAGGAGACAAATGGAGAGGGAGCTGAGAACATCGTAAAATATTTTGTTGAAAACGGCATTAAGCCCGCTCTTGTGGTAGATGAGGGCGGCGCGGTCGTAGAGAACGTTTTCCCCGGAGTCAAGCAGCCCTGCGGTCTTATAGGGATCGCGGAAAAGGGAATGATGAATCTTAAATTCTCTATGCAGTCAAACGGCGGACACGCCTCCGCACCCAAGCCTCACACGCCTATCGGCGAGCTCTCAAGGGCTTGCTGTGACGTGGAGAACAAGCCGTTTCCAATGCATATCACAAAGCCCGTCTCCGAGCTTTTTGATAATCTCGGACGTCATTCAACATTTCTTTTCCGTATGATATTCGCCAATATGTGGCTGTTTCGCGGTATTCTTAACCTTATCTGCAAAAAGAGCGGTGGGGAGATAAACGCCCTCGTTCGTACCACCGTCGCGTTCACTCAGGCAAGCGGAAGCGCCGCGCCCAACGTCATACCGCCCTCGTCGTCTATGGTCGCAAATCTTCGCCTTAATCCCGAGGACAGCGTTGCGTCCGCGACCGAAAGGATAAGAAGGACAATAAAGAACGAAGGTATCGAGCTCTGCGTTGAGAGCTGTATGGAGCCAAGCCCCATTTCTCGCACAGATTGCAAGGAATACGACAAGGTCGCCGCGGCTGTCGCAAACACCTGGAAGGGCTGCATCGTGTCGCCTTACCTTATGGTGCAGTGCTCGGATAGCCGCCATTACGGCGAGATATGCGACAGAGTCTACCGCTTCTCGGCAATGGACCTCACATCAGAGGAGAGAAGCACCATACACGGTCATAACGAGCGCATTCGTCTTGAGACCGCCTACCGCGCAGTCGAGTTTTATATAAGACTTATGAAACAGTGCTGAGGACGCGAAGATGCGTTTGGGGAAAACTTCGTGAAAGAAGTTTTCCCCAAACCCCTTTCAAGAACTTTAAAACAAATTATTGTGCGCCATTTCTTTTTTATCTTGACAAATAAGCAAAAATATGATAAACTCTTATAGGCTAAAAAAATCACATCGCATTTCTTATATGCGGGTGTGGCGGAATTGGCAGCTTGGAAAACGAGCGCACCCGATGGGTGATAAAGCGAGTTTAACAAGGCGCAGAAACAAGGAGTATTTCGAGCCAAAGCGAGAAAGACGACTATGTTTCAAGCTGTCACGCGGGCGCGTCTGCCTATGTAAAACGGGCAGATAGAGAGATAAAATTTAATAAACTATGCGGGTGTGGCGGAATTGGCAGACGCGCAAGATTTAGGATCTTGTGTTAATTCGTGCAGGTTCAAGTCCTGTCACCCGCACCAACCAAAAGCCGGTATGCATTAGCTTACCGCCTTTTGGTTGGTCTGTGTGATTTGCTCGTAGAAGTTGCAAGGCGACGTTAGTCGCCGGGCGGCAACGTTTGGCGGTTTGCGAAAGCAAATGACGAACCTTGTTCGTCAAGACAAACTTGCGGTTTCGCTTTGCGAAACCTGTTCAACCTTGTCCTGTCACCCGCACCAACCAAAAAGCGATACGCTTATGCGTATCGCTTTTTTGACCTATATTTTTTTGCAGATACCTTTTTTCATATATCGTATATATACAACTGTAAAAAATATAGCAAAAAACAGCATATTAAGCAACCACGAAACGGGGAAGCACAGCATTATAGTGGCAAAATTCGGCGCTTGCGGATAAACAAGCTGCATCCAAAGCACTCGAAATCCGAGGTTGAAGAAAATATTTGTAATGCTTATGAGAAGTGGGTATCCAAAAGCCTGCAAGGCACTTGTCAATATGCTGTTTGCGGCGCTTATGAACATAAACAGCGTTACGTAAAACATTCGTTGCATACCAAAATCTATAGCCGCCTTTGACGAAGCTCCGATTATAAGTCCTATCCAAAATCTGCCGCTAAGGAAGGCAACTGCACCGACCGTTCCCGTGATAAGCACATTGATAATGAGCAGATACCAAAACGATTTTTTTACACGGTCTGTGTTTTTTGCGCCGATGTTTTGCCCGATAAAGGTTGTTGCGGCAGAGGAAAATCCTGAGTTTACAGCCAAGACGATGTTGTTGACCGATGTGGCGGCAGCCACACCCGCAACCGCATCAACGCCAAACGTATTTATCGCGGTCACTATCTGCATATTTCCAAGCGGAAGAACGAGATTTGAAATTGACGAGGGGATACCGAAACGAAGTATTTTAGTAAATATATCAAATTGAAACCGCATTGAACCCAAGCGCAGCCTTGTGTTATCCTCAAGGTGGCAAAGTCGCCACAGCAAAATCACGACGCTGAGCACTTTGGAAAGAACGGTCGCTACAGCCACTGCCACCACCTTTTGAGGGAGTATCAGGCAAAGCACAACGTTTAACACAACGTTAACGACACCTGCTACTGAAATATACAAAAGCGGTCTTTTGGTGTCGCCAAGAACTCGCATTATATTCGAGCCATAGTTGTACAGCAGAGTTGCGGGAGCTGCGCAAAGAAATATTCTCATATACAGCATTGCGTCATTGTAGCACTCTGTCGGACACTTGGTCAACGTAAGAATTACGGGGGTAAGAAAAAAACCTATTATCGCAACGACGACTCCGATCAATGTCGCGGTTATCACCGAGGTATCCATCGTCCGTCGTATCTTTTCTTCATTTTTCTGACCGACAAAGCGGGCAAGTATTATCGCTGTGCCTGTCGAAAGCCCCATCGCGCCGTTTACAACAAGCGACGTTATCGGCGTCGTAGCTCCTATTGCAGCCACCGCGACGCTTCCCGCCATATTTCCGAGCACCGCCTTGTCGGCGATGGTGAAAAGGTTTTGAACTACTATACTGATGATCAAGGGAATGGTATATACAAATATGTGCTTAATAAGATTTCCTTGTGTCGCATCAACTTTTTTAGCCATATTTTCACCCCTTTCAGGATAATTATAGCATTTTATATTGACAAACTCCATACTCTGATTTATAATAAACCTATAAAATTTTACAGTAAATTGGGGTGAGCTATGCAAATAGAGCTTATAACACAAACCTATCGAGAGAGCTTTGAGCAATTCAAGCTGATGTCAGCTAAAAACAATTGGGATATGCTGATAATGGTGCTAGAGGGAGAATGCACGATATCATTTAAAAAAGAGCAAAAAACGGTAACCGTATCAAAAAACGAAATTGCGTTTATGCCCGCGGGGCTTGAATTTGAGCGAAAAGTCACAAAGACCTTGACGTGCTACAATATGGAATTTTTCGCTCAGGCAGACCATCCGTTTTATCTTTCGGCAAGCTGCGGAAAGATAAATATACCCACCGAGCAGAGCGAGGCAATATTTGAAAGCATGAAGCATGCTTTTTTTCGCTCGGACAACCGTGTGCTGATAACGCATATATTGAAGCATATCTTTGCTGAAAATTATCTTTTTGGTAACAAAAGCAAAGCCAAAACCCGGCCCTTCAGCAAGGAAATTGAAATTGCCACAAGGTATATGAGAAACAATTTGAATAAAAAAATAGATATGGACGAGCTTGCAAAGCAAGTGTTTTTGAGCCATTCGGGACTCATTTGGAAATTCAGACAAGAGCTCGGCACAACACCGTCAAATTATTTAAGTATGCTAAGACTGCAAAACGCAAAAAGCCTTTTGCTCAATTACCCTTACAGTATAACTCAGATATCCGAAATGTGCGGATATTCAAATCCATATTATTTTGCCAACGCGTTTCGCCGCTATTCGGGTATGAGTCCGACTGAATTTCGCAAGTACTATTTGAATAAGTGAGCATCTCAACTATTGGTTGCGGTCTATTGACAAACATCTGCCGTTATGATATACTTAAGGTGTAGTATTGACGAAAGGAAGTAAGAACAATGAAAAGAATACTCTCCGTTTTGTTGTTATTGGTCTTAATATTGACCTCGTGCATATTTTGTTTATCGTCCTGTTCAAACCAAAAAAAGGAATATACGTATGATAATTACCAATATACCGTTGAAAACAACGAGGTGACGATAACCAAGTATACGGGTGCAGATACGGACGTTTCTATACCCGAAAGCATCAAAGGAATGCCTGTCACCGTCATCGGTGGGTCGGCATTTCAATACTGCGACAACGTAATATCGGTAACGTTTCCCGACAGTGTTATCAAAATAGAAAGCTTCGTGTTCAGCAAATGTTACGCATTGGAGCGCGTCACCTTAGGTAGCGGAATTCGTGAAATAGATACTCACATATTTTCATTTTGCGATAAAATGACCTATAATGAATACAAAAACGGCTGTTACGTCGGAACTGTGGATAACCCCTATTATGCCTTGGCTTGTGCCTCATCGACAGGCATAGGCGATATCACGATACATCCCGACACAGTCATTATTTGCGGAGGCGCGCTGGATCGCTGTAATCAGCTGCGAGAGCTCGCCATTCCCGACGGAGTAATATCGATTGGAAGCTTTGCGTTTGAGTACTGCTCATATATCAAAACGATACATATTCCCAAAACCGTAGAATCAATAGGAACTATGGTATTTGAATCCTGCGATTCCATTCAAAAGATCACCGTGTCCGATGAAAACACGAGCTATAGATCGGTAAACGGAAGTCTGTTTTCACGTGATGGCACACGTCTTATAAAGTATGCGGCAGCTCAGGATACTACCGACTATCAAGTACCCGACGGTACTGTTATCATTGACCGCTATGCTTTTGAAAATGCCAAAAAGCTAACACATATCACTCTCCCCGACAGTGTTGAGGAGATCGATCACTCGGCATTTATCCATTGCGAAGGACTACGCAGCATTTCTCTGGGGAACGGACTAAAGCACATAGGCGGTCAGGCGTTCGGCTTTTGCTCGTCTCTTACAACACTCACGCTTCCCGATAGCGTTGAGACTGTATCGTATGCCGCATTCAGCTATTGCCCTAATCTTGAAAGCGTAACTTTCGGCAACGGCGTCGTTGAAATTGGAGACAACGCCTTTGACGGCTGCACCGCATTGAAAAAGATAACGTTTGAAAATCCCGAGGGTTGGAAGATAAGACATATGTATACTATCTTTCCTAAGAGAGTAGACGTATCCGACCCTGAGCACAACGTAGCGCTATTCATGGATGAATACTCCAAATGCTATTGGTACAAAAAATAATACAGCAAATAAAAACGGGAGAAACTTCTTTAAAGAAGTTTCTCCCAAAATCGTTGCTACAGCTATTCGGCGTGTACCGCGTCGTATTTCTTTTTCATTTCCGACCAAAAATAGTCGCGGTGCTCTGACCATACGCGGGAGCTTGGAACTCCGCAAAGCTTGTATGCGTCATTATAGATAAGCGCCATAAGTGCGAGGGCGTTGACGTCACCCTCGGTAAGTCCGAGAGAAACCGTAACTCGATTTGAACGCGGACTGCTACCCTTGGTGCTATAGCCGAATCCACCATCAGGCTGTCGGAATCTTCGAATCTGTACGGTCGTGTTTGCGACCATATCCGCGGCGCTCTCACTGATCAACGCCTTGATGTCATCAGATGGCTCGACGGGAAGTGTTTCGATAATACGCTTTACCGAGCCTATCGGATTCCACGCATAAGCGGCAAATTCGGGCTCAAAGGTCTTTGTAAATTCTACGGTATTACGTATATAAGTATCGTAATTTGGAAAAACCTCGGTATTTTCATTAAAATATCCGCGTATCTTAAGGACGCCGTTGACAGCAGTCATATTAAACTCATCTTCCCAAGTTCCGTTTTGCGTGTTTTGTCTTTTCTTCAGCCACTCAACAGTCGTATGCAGATGTCCCGAGGCGATTATCATAGGTCTTGCGCAAGCGAGGTCGCTACCCCAATGATAGCTGTCTCCCCTCTCCTCTGCGTTTTTATCCAGCCACTCAAGATAGCTTTCCTTTGTAGCGTACATCGACTGATCGTTGTCGTCCGCGTTTACCGTATCGGACAGCCTTTGCGTAGCCGTTAAATAAAGTGGAGACATACCAAGCGTCTTAAGGGCTTCAACCGTGAAGCTGGTGTTGCGCTCTTTTTTTGACTTGGGTGATATATCTCTGTATATCGGGTCGTAGAAGTAGCCGTCGCTCTCGTCCTGGCGAGATCTCAGGAACTCACACGCCCCCGCCGCAAACCATTCGGGAACGTCCGTCGCAATACCATTTTCGTCGGTATTTATAAGTCCGAGATTTTGGAGCAAGGATACCGTCTGCGTGGTGCTTTCTATGTCGGGCTCGAATTGCTCGTTATCACGAGATGAACCCGAATAGTACATACCTCCGCTTTTGGGGTCGTACATACCGATAAGCCAATCGAGCGCCTCTTTGTTAAATTCTCGGTCAAGCTCAGCGAGAACCGCTGAAACACGTTGATCCTTCATCGTCAAGTCCTCCAATATTTCTATAGTTAATATCCTATCACGTATCCGAGCATAAGCAGTCCCGAGGTGAGCGCAAGAATGGCAAGCTGGAGCTTCCACGTCCACTTAAACCACTTTGTGTAGCTGACACCCGCAAGTCCAAGGCTTATAAGAAGCACGGGGTTTGTGGGGTAGAGTATGTTTGAAAAGCCGTCGCCAAAGCCAAAGGCGAGAACGGCGAGCTGTGAGGAAATACCGAATATCTGAGCAAGCGGTATGATAAGCGGCATAAGCAAGAACGCCTTTGCCGAGCCCGAGCTTATAAAGAAGTTCATAACAAGAACGATAAGATAGATAAACAGCACCATCACGGGGCGGGGAAGCGTTTCCGCAAGCTCTACCGCCGAATAAAGAAGCGTATCAAGTATCTTGCCCTCTGTTAGCGTATACTTTATCGAGCTTGCCATAAGTATCATAAGCACGGCGGGAAGTATGCTGATAAGTCCGTTTATAAAGTGCTTTCCGAGAGAGGGGAGCTTCATTCCCGCCAGGAGCACCGCGCTGACACCCGCAACAAGGAACATAAGCGCGACTATTATCATCGTGTAGTCCTGAAGCACAGTTATCCACACCGACGACAGAACCAAGAGAATTCCCGTACCGAGCACCGCAACAAAGGCTATAAGTCCTCTGTCCATTTTTTTGTCGCTTACAAAGCCGCTGTTTACCGTGATCTCGTCAAGCGGCTTTGCCACCCGTCTGGCGCGGAGAAACACAAAGAGAAAAACAAGTCCGTAGATAAGCGCGAAAGCGAGCAATCTCATCCACATTCCGGAAAACATCGGCAGCCCCGCAAGCTCTTGCGCGACTCCAACGGTAAAGGGATTGCACACGCCCGACGAAAATCCGCAGCCGATAGCGAGCAAGCTCATTCCAAGTCCCGTCAGCTCGTCAAAGCCGAGAGCCACGGCAAGAGCCACCACGATAGGCACGAGCGGAACGCACTCCTCGAACGAGCCGATAAACGCGCCCATTGCCATAAAGAACAGAACAACAACGGCAAGCAGCTTATATCTGACAGCGCCAAAGCGGTGAACTATCCTGTCAAGCATATATTTCATAAGTCCGCTCTTATCAAGCGCGTTAAACACACCGCCGACCACAAGCAAAAACGCGATCACGGCGATTATAGTTCCGCTGCCCTCAGCTCCGAGCACAAGCACGGGTGAGCACAGCCATTTCCAGAACGGCAAGCCGCCGTCCACGTAAGCGAAGCTATCCGAAACTATCACCGTAGCGCCGTTTTCGTCCGTCATTCTTTGGTATTCACCGCCGGGAATTATGAACGTAACCGCGTACGTAAGACACATCAAAATAAAAAGAATAGCGAGAGCCGCGATAAAAGATCTCGCGCTTATTCCCAAGCCCTTGCTCTGCTTAGTATTACTCATCAAAAACCGACCTCTCAATAAATATAAGTATAGTATAATATATCCGTCAAAATTTGTCAAGAAAGATTTTGTTTATATACAGCTCTCAACTTGACAAGCACTTTTTTCGTATGGTATAATTAACACAAGCGAAAAAGAGGGGGTGAGGATATGTCGACAGGGGAATATATCTGCTGCTTTACAGGACACAGAAATATCGACCGAAGCGAAAGAGAGCGCCTTGGCGAGGTGCTTGACGACGTTGTGGACAAGCTTTGCGAAAGCGGAGTCACAATTTTCCGCGCGGGCGGCGCAATAGGCTTTGACACTCTCGCGGCGCTAAAGGTCATAGACAAAAAGAAAAAATATCCTCACATAAAGCTCCATCTTTTCCTGCCCTGCAAAAACCAAACTGACAAATGGAACGGCTACAATATGCAGGTTTATGAGTTTATCATGGACAACGCCGACGAGGTGACCTACACCTCCGAGGAATACACAAAATGGTGTATGCTCCACCGAGACAGATGCTTGGTAAAGGGCGCAAGCTTTTGCGTTGCCTTTTGCAAGAAAAGCGAGGGCGGCACGGCATACACGCTCGACTATGCCAAAAAGCAAGGTCTCAGAGTTATAAATATAGCGTCTATGACGTAAGAATCGTTAAAAACGGACTCCCCCGACGGATCGATAATCCGTCGGGGGAAATTTTTATTTATGTACACTGTTAAGCTTCGCCTTGCATTCGTCCCAATTACCCTCAACGAAAGCATCTTTATAAAGTCTTACCGCCAGATTGTTGTTAAAAAATATCATAACAACGTTATCTTTTTCTACGATTTTTTTGATATTACTGTATTTCATTCTTGTAACCGAATTATGATCCGTTAGAACGATGTGATCGTCGCAAAACTCCGTCGTACGAAGCCATTCGCTGACTCCATAAGTTTTTGAATATAACTTATATCTGTTTGACAACACAAAAAAGCGAGAAAAAAACAACTTAAAGACCGATATAACTATAAAAAATATCGACAAAGCTATGCTCGTCAAGCTTCCGCCAACAGCTATAAACAGACACAAGAATCCCGCTCCCATAATTCCGACAAAAGCCCATAGAACAAACAACAAGATGTTTGAGACACCTTGTAAATAATATTCCTTTGCCCAAGACATCATCAATTCCTTTGTTATTTTGTATTGATTTTTCATTGAATATCTCCTTATTCTTCAACGTACAATTTATCAAATTGCCAGCGCAATGGATTCTCGTGTATATATCTCAAATGCTCCTCGTAGTCAGCGCGATTGCGTATAATATGATCGTTGGAACGGTATTGCCAAATGTTTTCTCCGTATTCTTTATTACAAAATCGCTTGAACGTAGAGACAAACTTCGAGGGCTCTGTGTTTTGTATTGTAGGGACCGGCGTCCTCTGTCAAGAGCAAGCAACGCCTATCTTTGGTGCATATCGTAAGAAAAAACGCACCTGTACGGTTATAATCAAAGCCTTGCAATCTCGTGGTTTTCCTTTTTTCAAACTTTTCCATTTCCATCACCCAATTTATTATAACATAAAATCGGCAAAGAAACAATATCTCTGCCGATTTTAAATTTTGCTATTTACTTCTGCAATTTTTCCAAATCGTTTTTGCGGATCTCGACACGTCTTACCTTACCGCTGATGGTCTTGGGAAGCTCGTCGACAAACTCAACTATTCTCGGATACTTATAAGGCGCGGTGTGCGTCTTAACGTATTCCTGGATCTCCTTCTTGAGCGCGTCGCTGCCCTCTTTGCCCTTAACGAGCACGACAGTCGCCTTTACTATCTGTCCGCGCACCTCATCGGGAACGGGAGTGACCGCGCATTCGAGAACGTATGGAAGCTCCATAATAACGCTTTCTATCTCAAACGGGCCGATACGGTATCCCGACGATTTGATAACGTCGTCGATACGTCCGACGTACCACAGATATCCGTCCTCGTCCATGGTAGCGGTATCACCCGTGTGGTAATATCCGTCGTGCCAAACGTCCTCGGTCTTTTCCTTGTCAAGATAGTATCCGATAAAGAGTCCGCAGGGAACGCTGTCCTTTGTGCGGATACAGATCTCACCCGTGTCACCGATACTGCACTCGTTGCCGTCGGGATCAAGAACCACAACGTCATAAAGAGGACTGGGTCTTCCCATAGAACCGATCTTGGGCGTAGAGCCGACGAAGTTTGCGATAGAAAGAGTAGTTTCGGTCTGACCGAAGCCTTCCATAATGGTAAGTCCCGTCGCCTTCTTGAACTGGTTGAATACCTCGGGGTTGAGCGCCTCGCCGGCTGTCGTCGCGTACTCGATAGAGGAGAGATCGTACTTTGACAGATCCTCCTTTATAAAGAAGCGGTACATCGTGGGGGGAGCGCAGAACGTTGTGATATGATATTTCGCGAACATCGGCAGGATATCCTCGGAATGGAATCTGTCGAAGTCATATGTAAATATACCCGCCTCGCACAGCCACTGACCGTACAGCTTTCCCCAAAGAGCCTTACCCCAGCCTGTATCCGAAATAGTGAAGTGCAAGCCGTTCGGATTTACGTTGTGCCAATGCTTTGCGGTGGGATAGTGACCGAGCGCGTATTTATAGGAATGTGTCGCGATACGGGGATATCCAGTAGTACCCGACGTAAAGAGCATAAGCATAGGATCGTTGCCACAGGGAGTGCTCTCGGTGCGGAAGTAATGCGTGCTAAAGCGCTCCATTTCAACGTTGAAGTCATTCCAGCCGTCCTTTTTGCCGCCAACCAATATCTTGAGCATTCCGGGGAAGTGCGCCGCTGCCTTTTCCGCCTCGGCGGATACGTCGCCGTCTGCCGTACAAACGATAGCCTTAACGCCCGCCGCCTTGTATCTGTACTCAAAGTCGTGCTCCACGAGCTGGTTTGTAGCGGGGATAGCGATAGCGCCGATCTTATGGAGAGCGAGCATACAGAACCAGAACTGATAGTGTCTCTTAAGGACGAGCATTACCGTATCGCCCTTCTTTATTCCGAGCGACTCGAAGTAGTTTGCCGTCTTTGCGGAGTACTTCTTCATATCCTTAAAGGTAAACTTACGATCGGTCTTGTCGTTTGCGACCCACATCATCGCGAGCTTATCGGGAGTCTTGTCGGCGATAGCGTCAACGCAGTCAAACGCAAAGTTGAACTTATCGTCATTCTTGAACTTGATTCCGTTGAATACGCCGTTTTCGTCGTAGTAGGATTCCACGAAATTGTCGGCGACGGTCCTCGTTTCGGTCTCTTCCTTATCAACGACCTTAGCTGTCGTATAAGGCACCTCGGGATATTCCTCGCTTACAAGTCCGTCCTGAGGATTAAGAACGACCGCGTGGAACTCACAGCCACCCTCGCTAACGGCTATCATACCGTGGGGAATAAGGCTGTTATAGAAGATGGAGTCGCCCTCGTGAAGGATATCCACGTGATTTCCGACCTGAACCTTAAGAGAGCCCTTGACGATAACGTCAAATTCCTGGCCGTTATGTGAGCTGAGCTTTATGGGAGCGTTCTGCTCCTCAGGCAGATACGGGAACTTAACGAGGAACGGCTCTGCGAGCTTATCCTTGAACTTGGGCGCAAGGTTGTTATAAACAAATCCGTGCTTCTTGACAATCTTAAGTCCGTCTCCCTTTCTCGTAATAGCAAAGGACGTAAGCGTCGAGCTTCGACCCTCAAGCAGGTCGACGACCTCAACGTCGCAAGCCTTTGCGCACTTGTAAATAAAAGTAAAGCTAAAATCCGTGTCTCCCTTTTCAAGGACACGGTATTCCTCAACGGATACACCCGTGAGCTTTGCAAGCTCTTCCTGCGTATATCCCTTTGCTTCGCGCAGATCTTTGATTCTTCCTGCGACTTCCTTCAAACTGTACTCCATTTTCACTGTCTCCTTTCGATGTGACTTTTTTGGTAATGGTTACAAATCTGAATAAAACAAAAAACCCGTCTCAAAAGAAATTCCTTGAGACGAGTTATAAACCCGCGGTACCACTCAAATTACGGAAAAATTCCGTCACTTACCGAGCTCTTACAAGCCCTTTGCTTTCACGCAGCAATACGGAAGGAGTCTACTAAGCATTGCCTTTCGGTCCTCTGATTTAGAAGTGATAGGTTATTTGGAAATATTTGCTACTGCCTCGCACCGCACGGCAGCTCTCTGTCAAGCTTCAACATCCGACCGTCTTCATCATAGTCGTTATTTGTGATATTCAAATTTTTTCATATTATAGCACGCAAAAAAACGTTTGTCAATACCTTTTGAAAAAAAGTTTTGATTTTTTCGCCAAGGCTCGGCTATGGTGGCTCATTTATATTTCCATTTCCATTATAGCGTACTCAAACGGATATTTTTCGTCCTTGCCCGTTCGCAAGAGACGAAAGCCGTTTCGCTCGTAAAAAGCAAGCAGCTCTGTGTTTTCATACATCATCAAAAGCTCTATGCGTCTTACTCCTATCGCGGCGGCGCGCTTGCGGCAATGGGCGATGAGCGCCTTGCCAAGTCCTAAATTCTGATATTCGGGAAGCACGGCAAAGCGACGGAATACGTAAACTCCGTCCTTTTTCTTTTCAAGCTGGACGTATCCCGCGACCACATCACCAACGTAAGCCGCGTACATATGCACGCCCCTTCGCTTGGCCGCTTTCAGGTCGTCAAGCGTTATATAAGCACCGCTTGAGGGATAGCTCTCTTTGGTATATCCAAATCGCTTTTCGCTTTCTCCAAACGCCGCGTGCAGCGTGTCAAGACACGCGTCAAGCTCGTGCTCCGAGACCGATCTTATCTCATAATGTACCATTGTTTTTCCTCTTTATTATTACTCCGAAAAAAGCTCCGTGGAAAGATATCTGTCGCCCGTATCGGGGAGCAGCGCCACTATGCTCTTACCCTTGTTCTCCTGCTTTTTCGCAAGCTTTACAGCCGCGCTGAGCGCCGCGCCCGATGAAATACCGACCAGCACTCCCTCTGTCTTGGCAATAAGCCTTGCCATATCCATTGCCTCGTCATTACCTACGGTAACGATCTCGTCATAAACACTCGTATTAAGCACGCGGGGAACAAATCCCGCGCCAATACCCTGAAGCTTGTGAGTTCCCGCCTTGCCTCCCGAAAGGACAGCCGACGACGCGGGCTCTACCGCGACTACGCGAATGTCCGCGCTCTTGCTCTTGAGGTACTCTCCCGTACCCGTAATAGTACCGCCAGTGCCAACACCCGCGACAAAGATATCGATATCCCCATCGGTATCCTCCCATATTTCGGGGCCCGTCGTATCAAAGTGCGCCCTCGCGTTTTCGGGATTTGTAAATTGAGAGGGTATAAACGCCTTTGGCAGGGAAGCGGCAAGCTCCTCCGCTTTCTTTATCGCTCCGGACATACCTAAAGAGCCGTCCGAGAGCACCACCTCAGCGCCGTACGCCTTCATAAGCTGACGGCGTTCCACCGACATAGTATCAGGCATAACTATAACGGCGCGATAGCCTCTTGCCGCCGCTACGGCGCATAGACCAATGCCCGTATTTCCCGACGTAGGCTCGATAATCACCGTGTCGGGAGTCAGCTCGCCGCTTTTCTCGGCAGCGTCTATCATAGCTCTCGCAACTCTGTCCTTAACAGAGCCTGCGGGATTGAAATATTCAAGCTTTGAGAGAAGTCTTGCTTCAAGTCCAAGCAATTTTTCCATACGGCAAAGACGCATAAGAGGAGTTCTTCCTATGAGCTCGTCCGCTCCATTATATATCTTCGGCATATCACACCTCAAGCAGAATTTTGTTTTTTTAGGATATTATTATAACACATCTATCAGTAAAAATCAATAGAAAAACATAGATTCCAAAGTTAATATGCGTAAGAAAAGTCAAAAAAATACTGTTGACAAACTGAAAAATAAATGTTATAATTTTATTGTGAAGTTCCCGAGTAACTGACGGAAATAGTAGGGAGACCTACGTGGAGCTCGAGAATAATAAGCCGACCGTCTGGGCAGTTTTGCGGAGAACAAAACTGCCCTTTTATTTTTCGCAAAACACGTAATTTTTTAGATAGAGAGGTCAATGCTATGAGATTTGAAAAGGAATGGAACGGTTTTATTGGCGGCACTTGGTGCGACGCTATCAACGTCAGAGAATTTATCCAAAAGAATTATACACCGTATATTGGCGACGAGAGCTTTCTCGCGCCCGCCACAGAGCGAACAAAGAGAGTTATGGCGGCGTTTGAGGACAAGCTGCGCGAGGAGAAAGAGAAGGGCGGAGTTATCAGCATAGATACCCGCACTGTAACATCGCTTACGAACTACCCCGCGGCATATCTCAAAAAAGAGGACGAGCTTATCGTCGGACTTCAAACGAGCGCTCCTCTTGAAAGAGAGGTCAACCCCTTTGGCGGTATAAGAATGGCGAGAAGCGCCTGCCGCGCCTACGGCTACGAGCTTTCCGACAAGATAGAGCAGGAGTTTCTTTACCGCACAACGCATAACGACGGAGTTTTCAGAGTATACACCGACACAATGAGAGCTATGAGACATACGGGAATACTCACAGGTCTTCCCGATGCCTACGGCAGAGGAAGAATTATCGGAGATTACCGCCGTATCGCTCTTTACGGTATAGATTATCTTATTGAGCAGAAAAAGCTTGATAAGGCTGAGCTCGGCAAGCAGAGAATGACAGAGGAGAATATCCGTCTTTCCGAAGAGCTTTACAAGCAGATAGAATTCCTTGGCAAGCTCAAGGAGATGGCGGCTTTGTACGAAATCGACATTTCTCGCCCCGCAAACGACGCAAAAGAGGCGGTACAGTGGCTGTACTTCGGCTATCTCGCCGCAAACAAGGAGCAGAACGGCGCGGCTATGTCGCTCGGCAGAGTCGGCACGTTCCTCGATATCTATCTTGAGAGAGACCTGCGCCGCGGAATACTTGACGAGCAGGGCGCTCAGGAGCTTATCGACCAATTCGTTATCAAGCTCCGTATGATAAGACACCTGCGCACACCCGAATACAACGAGCTCTTCGGCGGTGATCCTATGTGGATAACCGAGGCTGTCGGAGGTATGGGCAACGACGGAAGAACGCTTGTCACCAAAAACGCGTTCAGATTTTTGCACACGCTCTACAACCTCGGAAGCGCGCCCGAGCCAAACCTCACGGTACTGTGGTCCAACAAGCTTCCCGATACGTTCAAGCGCTATTGCGCTAAGGTATCTATCGACACCGACTCCATTCAGTATGAGAGCGATGACCTTATGCGTCCGATATACGGCGACGACTACGCTATCGCTTGCTGCGTAAGCGCGATGAAGGTGGGCAAGCAGATGCAGTTCTTCGGAGCTCGATGCAACCTACCTAAGATACTGCTCCTCGCGCTTAACGGCGGACGCGAGGAAAAGTACGATATGCAGATAGGTCCTGAAATGCCCGTTATGAAGTGTGACGTCCTTGACTACGACGAGGTACGCAGACGTCTTGACTACTATATGAATTGGCTTGCGGGCGAGTACGTCGACACAATGAACGTTATCCACTTTATGCACGACAAGTACGCGTATGAAAGAACTCAGCTCGCGCTTCACGACACAAACGTTGAGCGCCTTATGGCGTTTGGCGCGGCAGGACTTTCAGTTATTGCCGACAGCCTCTCCGCGATAAAGTACGCGACCGTTCGTCCGATAATAGACGAAAGAGGACTTATATGCGGCTTTGATACAGAGGGAGACTTCCCCAAGTTCGGAAACGACGACGACAGAGTTGACTCCATCGCGCAGGAGATACTTGAAACGCTCATCACCGACCTTCGCAAGAACCCGACCTATAGAAATGCCGTTCATACGCTTTCCGTGCTTACAATAACAAGTAACGTCGTTTACGGTAAAAAGACGGGCGCAACTCCCGACGGACGCGAGGCGGGCGAGCCGTTTGCCCCGGGCGCGAATCCAATGCACAACCGCGAGAAGTGCGGCGCTCTTGCGTCGCTCAATTCCGTAGCAAAGCTCAGCTATGACGCTTGCCGCGACGGTATCTCCAACACCTTCTCCATAGTTCCCGACGCGCTTGGCACGAACGAGACGGAAAGACGCGCAAACCTTGTCAATATACTTGAGGGATATTTCGCGCAGAACGCGCACCATATAAACGTCAACGTGCTTGACAGACAAAAGCTTATCGACGCTATGAACGATCCCGATGCATATCCCAACCTCACTATCCGTGTGTCGGGCTATGCGGTAAACTTCCATAAGCTCTCAAAGGAACAGCAAAAGGAAGTCATAAGCAGAACGTTCCACGAAACGGTATAATTATGAAAGGCTACGTTCACAGCTTACAGTCGCTTGGCACAGTGGACGGACCGGGCATAAGGGCGGTGCTGTTTACCGAGGGCTGCCCTTTGCGCTGTGCCTATTGCCACAACCCCGACACATGGGAATGTCGTGAGGCTGACCTTGCGGACGCGAGCGACATAGCAGACAAGATCTTGCGCCTTTATCCGTATATAAAGAACGGCGGTGTCACCTTTTCCGGCGGCGAGCCGTGTGTTCAGGCAGACTTTCTCCGCGAGATAGCGGTACTTCTCAAACAAAAGGGCTTGCATATAGCGCTCGACACGAGCGGTGCGATATATAACGACAGCGTGGAGCGCCTGCTCTCCTACGTTGACCTCGTGCTGCTTGACATAAAGATGACCGACGAGCAGAGCTATCAGCGATATATCGGCGGTAGCCTTGCGGACACGCTTGCCTTTCTTGATATCCTTGATAAAAAAGGGATACCCGTGTGGATAAGACACGTCGTAGTACCCGATATCAACGACGGCGAAGAGAACGTAAAAAAGCTTTGTGAGCTTGTCAAGCCGTTTGCCTGTGTTGAGAAAATAGAGCTGCTGCCGTTCAGAACGCTTTGTCTTGAAAAATACCGCTCTCTCGGCATACCCTTCCCGCTTGAGGGAACACCGCAGATGAGTAATGAACGAATCGTAAGCTTACAAAAAACATTAGAGCTAAGTCGCTGAGGCTTAGCTCTTTTTTATAGATCAAATTTGATCTGCTTTAAATTCTTTGAAGGGAGTTTGGCGTCGCCGCGTCCCTCAATCCAAATACGCCATAAGGTTAGTGAGTATTTGCGCGGCGTCGGCACGGGTTACCGCGCTGGCGGCGGAGATATTTCCGTCAAGCGCGTTCATAACGCCTATGGAATTTACCGAATAAACAGACGGAGCCGCCCAAGCGGGAACGTCCGCGCTATCGGCAAAGGTAGGAAGCAAGGTGGGCGTGGCAACGTCAAGGATATTTCCAAGGAAAACTGCCGCCTCGGCACGAGTTATCGGTCTGTTCGCCTCAAAGCACATACCGTTTTCCGTGCTGATACCTTTTATGTATCCGAGGTCATATGCGGCGGAAATATAGTCCTTCATATATTCGGGAATATCCGCGTCGTCGGAAAAGCGAGTTGAGGAAACGTCAGTCACCTTATCCATACCGATAGCGTGCATGGTCATCACTACAAACTCTCCCCGCGTGACCGTTCCGTCGGGATAAAAATAAACATCAGAGCCAACCTGCGTACCGCTCATAATGCCCTCTTCCACCATAGTCAGAGCGGCGTTGTAATACGGAGATGTGCTCATATCGTCAAAGGTCACAGTGGTCTTTGGCTTGGTAACTCGCAAAGATACCTCAGCAGAGGCGCTGTAATTTCCGTACATATCACGCGCAACATACGTAAAGCTGTCCTTGCCCGAATATCCCGCCTTAGGCGTGTATGTATATTCGCCCGTACTCTTGTCAACAAGGCACAAAATACCGTCATCTGGGTAGGACACTATCTCAATGATAGTTCCGTCGCCGTCAGGATCATAGCAGGGAAGTGTGCCGTAATACGTGATGTTTCTGTGTGTACTGACCTCAAGTGAGGTCTCGGGTACATTTTCAAGCGTGGGGGCATGGTTTACCTTGTCAAGCAGGTAAAGAGTGCAGGGAATATCGTAGCTCGCTCCCTCTGTTTTAAAGCGAAAAGATGTCTTTGTGCTCTCCGCGGACGATGCCGTATAAGTCATAAGAGATAAGCTGTCAGCACTTACGCGCTGCCCCGAATTTACGACCGTCGTTCCGACTCTCAGCTCTCCGTCACTCACGGGTGGCGTCTGCGTTATTATAATGCTATCCACGTCCTTGACGTTAAGAGCCCGCGCGAAATCGTTTTCCTCGAATGTAATGCTGTTGCCGATAAGCCCCGCCATAGCCATTCCGTTGTCCTCGGCGATAACCGAAAGCGCAGGAGAGACGAGAGTCGTCAGCTCATCTCCCGTCGCGGCGCTAAGACTTGCCGCCGCGACCGCCGTAATTATAGCCGCGCCTATACCAACGGAGTATAATACGTGTCTCTTTTTCTTCATAGTATGTTCCTCCCGAAATTTGCTTCTCACCACATTTTATAACACATAGGAAATAAATATTCCGAAAGACTGAGATAAACTTACTTTTCTTTTAAAAAAGAAAAGTAAGCAAAAGAAAACTAAACATTATATTTATTCCTTTATAGAGAATGCGAGCCATAACCGCAAGCGGTTGTCAAAGAAAACACTGACTTAAGGCAATCGTTAAATTAGGATTTATCAAAGAGTTTGTTTTGTATGTCAGTGTTTTGAAATTATAATAAAAAAGGGCATATGCCCTTTTTTAGTTTATTGTTTTGTCGAAAACCTCATTTAGTACGATTGGGTTGGCAAGACCTGCGGTCTTTGCCATAACCTTGCCGACAATTGCCTTTTTTGCCGCCGTTTTTCCACTCTTGTAGTCAAAAATAAGCTTTGGATTTTCCTCTATGACCTCACGAAGCACACCCAAAAGACGCTCACCGTCGTTTATCTGCTCAAGACCAAGCTCCCTGACAAGCGTCTCGGGTGAACGTGTCTCGCCGTCGGCGATCCGCTTTATGAGTTTCTTTGCCGTCGAGCTGTTTATCCTGTCCTCTCCCGACATCGTAGCGATCTCGGCAAGCGCCTCCGCGGACACGGGACAGTCAAAGCCCTCCGCTCCAACAAGAGCCAACAGATCGCAAAGTATCATATTTGCCGCTATTTTCGGATATGCCGTAAGCTCTGCCGCCCTCTCAAAAAAGCAAGCAAGCTCCGGACGAGAGGTCATTATCAAAGAGTCACTCACCGCAAGCCCGTGCTTTTCCACATATATTTTTCTTCGCTCGTCGGGAAGCATCGGAAGCTCCGCTTTTATGCGCTCTACCGTTTGTGTGTCGACCGTAAACTCGGGCAGATCGGGCTCGGGGAAAAATCTATAGTCCTCCGCGCTCTCCTTTGAGCGCATAGCGTAGGTCTTGCCGTCGGACGCCTCAAATCGGCGTGTTTCGGGTATCACCTCTTTGCCCGACGCTATAACGCTCACCTGCCTTGCGAACTCGTATTCTATCGCCTTGGCGACAAAAGAAAAGGAATTGATATTTTTCATCTCGGTACGAACGCCGAGCGTCCTATCTCCCTTTTTACGAACAGACAGATTGACGTCGCACCTGAACGAGCCCTCGTTCATTCTGCAATCGGACACACCCGCGTAAAGCATCAGCGTCCTCAGCTCCGTAAGATATGCCCTTGCCTCGTCAGCGCTTCTGATATCAGGCTCTGATACTATCTCTATGAGCGGAACTCCGCATCTGTTGAAGTCAAGCAAGGTCTCCGCGCCCTCATGAACGAGCTTGCCCGCATCCTCCTCGATATGTATGCGCGTTATGCCTATGCTTTTTTCGCCTATATTCACATGACCGTCAAAGCACAACGGATATTCATATTGCGATATCTGATAGGCCTTTGGAAGATCGGGATAAAAGTAATTTTTTCTGTCAAGACGGGTACGCTCCTGTATCTTACAGCCCGTCGCGAGTCCCGCTCTTATGGCATATTCCACGACCTTACGGTTTAATACGGGAAGCGCCCCGGGAAATCCCATACAAACGGGACAGACGTGAGTATTTGGCGGAGCGCCGAATCTTGTTGAGCAAGAGCAAAAGATCTTGCTTTCAGTAGACAGCTCAACGTGCACCTCAAGTCCTATGATTGCCTCATATTCACTCATTTTCAGCACCTCCCGTCCAGCTCTCAAGAGCAAGCGCTATTCTGTAAAGCAAAGGCTCGTCAAACGCCTTGCCCACAAGCTGGATACCAACGGGCATATCGCCCTCTCCCTTGCCGCAAGGCAAAGACAGCGCCGGCACTCCCGCCATATTGGCTATAACGCAGAGCTTATCCTCAAGATATACCTCAAGAGGCGTTCTCTTTTTATCCTCAAATCTATACGCCACCGTCGGAGCGGTAGGCATAACCATAACGTCACAGCCTAAAAATACCGTCTCAAGCTCACGCCTTAAATGAGACCGTAGATCAAGCGCTCGCTTGTAATAAGACTCTCTTGCGTCTCTGCTGAGCGCATACGTGCCGAGCATTATTCTGCGCTTTACCTCGTCTCCAAAGCCCTCGCTCCTGCTTTTTGTCATAAGCTCGTCTATGCTCCGAGCGCCCTCGGCGCGCCTTCCGTAGCGCACTCCGTCAAATCTCGCGAGATTTGACGACGCCTCAGCGCTCGATATGATATAGTATGCCGCAAGCAAAGCGTCCGTGTCGGGCAGAGCTATCTGTACGATATCGACGCCAAGCTCACGAAGAGCCTCGATCGCGGAAAAAGTGGCAGCGGCTACGTCAGCCGATACACCGTCAAATACCCCGTAAGGAACGCCTATGCGAAGCCCCTTTATGTCCATACCGAGACAACGCTCAAGATCGTATGCTCTATTATGTGTAGTAGCGTCTTTAGTATCTGCGCCCGCTATCGCTCCAAGCGCCATAGCGTTTGAGCGGACGTCTTTGGTTATAGGTCCGATCTGGTCAAGAGAGGACGCAAAAGCAACCAGACCGTATCTGGATACCGTGCCATACGTCGGCTTGATACCCACGACACCGCAAAACGCGGCTGGCTGGCGAACAGAGCCACCCGTATCCGAGCCAAGCGCAAAGGGAACAAAGCCTGACGCGACCGCCGCGGCTGCTCCGCCCGAGCTTCCGCCAGCCGTGCGCCGTATATCAAGCGGATTTCGTGTGAGTCCAAATGCCGATGTATCGGTAGCGCTTCCCATGGCAAATTCGTCCATATTGAGCTTACCGAGCATTATACCGCCCTCACTCTCAAGCCTATCTACCACCGTCGCGTTATACGGCGGAACGAATGCTTCAAGTATGCGCGAGGCGCAGGTGGTCCTTACGCCGCTCGTGCATATGTTGTCCTTTACGGCAAACGGAATTCCCGCAAGCGCCCCGAGCGGAGCTCCCGCCGCACGCAGCTTGTCTATCTCCTTTGCCTTTTCCATCGCTCTATCCTCGCAAAGCGTGATAAAAGCGCCTATTTGCTTATCGGTCTCACCGATCCTCTCAAGAAACGCCGCCGTCAGCTCCGCCGACGAAAAATCAAGCCTTGAGAGTCCCAAGGAGAGCTCATAAAGAGACAGCTGTGTAATTGGTCTCATTCCCCGTCCTCCTTACCAACCGTTATCGGAACGGATATATATCCGTCCTTTACAGCGGCGGACAGCGAGACGAGCTCAGTCGGACTCACCTCAGAGGGCATAAACATATCCTGTCTCGTAGCAGCCGAAAAATGCCGTGTGGCATCAATATCTCCGCTTTTTTCCATAGACCGCACAAGGCAGGCGGCAAACTCGTCAAACTGCCGCATCTCACGCCCAAGTCTTTGCTTCTCGTTATCGTCAAGCTCAAGTCGCGCAAGGCGCGATATCGCTTCCACATTGATCTTTTTATTTTCCACGTCTCTTGCGTTCCCCCCAATAAGCATTAATTGAATTGTATCATCTTTTGCTTATGATGTCAAGTTTTTCTTGACATTGACGCTAAAAGAATATATAATAAAACTGCTATCAAAAGAAAGGAATTTTTCTTAAATGTCCATCATTCTCATAGGAATGCCGTCGTGCGGAAAGAGCACGCTCGGAGTGCTTCTCGCCAAAAAGCTCGGCTACCGTTTTATAGATACCGACCTTCTCATTCAGGAAAGGGAGGGCATGCTTCTGCACGAAATAATTGAACAAAAGGGGATCGAAGGCTTTCTTGAGATCGAAAACGAGATCTGCGGCTCGGTCACAGATACGAAAGCCGTGATATCGACGGGCGGAAGCGCCGTTTACGGCGAAGAAGCCATGCAAAGCCTTGCGAAGCTCGGTAAAATAGTTTATCTCAGGGTATCACTTGAGACTATGCTCTCCCGTCTTGGCGATTACGTTCACAGAGGCGTCGTTATTCGCAAAGGAGAAACGCTTGAGGATATGTATAACGAGCGAAAAGAGCTATACGAGCGCTATGCGGACACCGTTATATCCGTTGAAAACGCAGAGATTTCCACAACTCTTGAGCGTGTTTTAAATGCACTCTCCGAAAAATAGACACGTCACAAAAACATCTGCGTTTAGGAGAATGAGAGGAAAATTCCTTCCATTAAATGTATTAACCATTTAGTTACATTTTGTTTACAAATACACTTTCGATTTACAATCGCTTCCACCACTCAGCCCCCAAAATGGGGGTTTTTTTAATTGCAAATTTTTATTTTTGGTAAAAATATATAAAATTGACAAAAGACGCAAATTGGGTATTGACAAGCTTTTTTGAGTTTTTTGAGCCTGTGGAAAACTCTGTGGATTGTGTGGAAAACCTTGAAAATCAAGGGCAAAAAAATAAAAAAAGTTTTTTTGCCTGTGGAAAACTTTTTTAAAAAGCTTGTCAAGACTTTTTTGAAAATTTTTCTTTTTCTCCAATTTGCACAAATCGACAAAATATTGGGGCATCGATGAGGCAGTACTCCTTATTGTGATATCCTCCGGAGATGCTTACGATGGCAATAGACTTTCAAATTAGGATCTGTCTGCAGATGATTTTGTAAAAATCGGAGACTGATAGCCTCTCCTACTGCTTGATGAAGCTAACTCCCCTACAAATACTAATTTAATGAATTTTTAGGGCATTTCGAGGCAAATTATTGACAAAGGAGCAAATAAGCCTTATAATATATAGTGTATAATAATATCTAAAAATAGGAGGTAAATATAATGCAGGTAACAAAGCAATCCATCATTGGTGACGTTCTTGACGCCGCTCCCGCAACAGCGCAGTTCTTCTTCGCTATCGGTATGCACTGCCTCGGTTGTCCTTCGGCTCGTGGCGAGTCTATCGAGGACGCTTGCATGGTGCACGGCACTGATGCCGACGCGCTCGTAAAGCAGATCAACGATTTTCTTGCGTCCGAAAAATAATGCGGATAGTTTAGGGGGATCTCGGACTTCCGAGATCCCCAAAAGCATATTAAGGAGTATAGAATGAATTCCATTAATTTAGGAGCGCGTCTCGCGGCGGCGGCAGAGCTCGTCCGCCACGGAGCGTTCGTTTGTGACGTAGGCACTGATCATGCCTATCTTCCGATCGCTCTGTGCCTTGATGGCAAGGCGAGAGGCGGCATTGTCTCGGACATAAACGCCGGTCCGATACAGCGTGCGAAAGAAAATATAAAAAAATACGGACTTACCCAAAAGCTCACCGCCATACGTACGGACGGGCTTTGCGGAATAGATAGATACTGTCCCGAGGACATACTCATACTCGGTATGGGCGGAGAGCTCATAGCGAGAATACTTGAGGACGCCCCTTGGACAAAGAACGAGGGCATACAGCTTTGTCTTCAGCCGATGACGCACCCCGAGCTGCTTCGCGCCTTCCTTTTGGAAAACGGCTACTCGATAATAGACGAGCGTCTCGCAAGGGAAGAGAGGATATATCAAATAATACTCGCGAGATACACAGGAAAAACAGAAAAATGGTCGGCCGAGGAGCTGCTTCTCGGACGAATAAACATACAAAAAGGCGGAGCAGAGCTTTGCGAGCTTGCGAAACGCCACCGCGACGCGCTCTTGCGCCGAGCTGAGGGCATAGAGCGCTCGGGAGCGGACGCGAGCGAGCAAAGAGAGCTTATCGCAAGGCTTGAAAATACGATAAAAAAAGGAGAAGAAAATGACAGCTTCTGAGCTTTATAGAATACTTGACCAAAAAATACCGCGCTCTCTTTCCTGCGAATGGGACAACGACGGGCTAATGTGCTGCCCGAACGGAGACAGAGAAATAAAAAAAGTACTTATTGCGCTTGACGTAACGGGTGAGATAGTCGAGCGCGCGTGCGCGGGCGGCTACGACCTTATAGTCTCCCACCACCCCTTTATCTTCAAGGGAATAAAGAGCATTGATAGCGAGAGCTTTATATGCGACAAGGCAATAAAGCTAATAAAGAACGACGTTTGTGTCTTTTCGTTCCATACTCGTCTTGACGCGCTCACGGGCGGTGTAAACGACGCACTCGCAAAGCTTTGCGGCGTCGGCAACACCCAGCCATTTGGAGAGGACGGAATGGGAAGAATAGGTACTCTTGCTTGCGATACCGACCTTGATGAGCTTGCAAGGACAGTAAAAAATGCCCTTGACTGCGAGGGAGTTTTCGTGGCAGACGGTAAAAAGAAATGCCGTAAGGTAGCGCTTCTTGGCGGTGGCGGATCGGACTATATAGATGCAGCAATAGAGGCGGGCGCAGACACATTTATCAGCGGAGAACTCAAATATCATAATCTGGTCGATGCCCCCGATATGGGTATCAACATAATCGAGGCAGGACATTTCCATACAGAGTATCCCGTATGTAAGGTGCTTAAAAAAATGATAGAGGAGACCGACGGCGGTATTACCTGCGACATAGTTAACAGCAACAAAATAAAGCTTATATAAGGAGAACAGATATGACATACGTAATTGCGAACCCACACGGATGCTTTGATAAATTCAAAAATATTCTGAAAAAGATAGATTTTAAGGACACCGACGTTATGTACGTTCTCGGCGGTATCGTCGACCACGGAGATGAGCCGGTTGAGCTTCTTTGCGATATGAGTATGAGATATAACGTAATTCCCGTGCTTGGAGAGTGCGAATACCGCGCGTATAAGCTGCTCACAGCGCTTGACAGAATGCTCAGCGATGGCGAGACGCCCGACGGAGAAACGCTTTCCGAGATGGCGATGTGGATGCAGAACGGCGGAGCTAAGACCATAGAGGGCTTTAAGGCGCTTGACGCGGATATGCGCGAGGGCGTGCTTGAATACCTTTCGGATATGTCGCTTTACGAGGAAGTGGAAATAGGGGATAAAAGATACGTTCTCGTGGGTGCGGGAATTGCGGACTTCGACGCGAGCACCCCTCTTGAGGACTATATGCCCGAGGATTTTATATCCGAGCCTCAAGACCCCGATAAGCTGTATTTTAAGGACGCAACCATAATTTCGGGACACGTTCCCACATATAAGATAGACGGAGCGGAGAACGGAAAAATATACCGCGGTGAGTACGGAATACTCCTCGACTGCGGCGCGGCATTCGGAGAGCCGCTCGGTTGCTTGCGTCTTGAAGACGGAAAGGAATTTTACGCCGAATGAAAAAGGGCGATATCATAGAGCTTGAAATAAGTGATATAAACAATCTCGGCTGTGGAGTCGGACGGCTTGACGGCAAGGTAGTGTTCGTCAAGGGAGCTGTGAGCGGCGATAGGATACGCGCGCTCGTCATAAAGGACAATAAAAGCTACGCCGTGGCAAGACTTGACACGGTGCTATCTCCCTCTGCTCACAGAATGGAGAGCGAGCTGTGCGATACCCCTCTGTCCTGCGGAGGGTGCGTATACAGACACGTCACCTACGAGCACGAGCTTGAGATAAAGCACGGTTTTGTTAAAAGCGCTTTTGTAAAGGCGGGGTTATCGGACGTCGACGTTCTGCCCGTTATGAGTACTCAAAAGGTAAAGGGATACCGAAACAAAGCGCAATATCCCGTGGCAAACTCAAAGAACGGTATGAGGTCGGGCTTTTACGCGTCAAAAACGCATAATATCATTCCCGTCGACGACTGCGCTATACAAAACCCCGCCTTTGCCGCTATCACGGGCGCGGTCTGCCGCATTTGCGACGAATACGGTATAAAGGCGTACGACGAAAATACGGGCAACGGACTTTTGCGCCATATCTATCTGCGCATAGCAGAGGCTACGGGCGAGATAATGCTCTGCCTCGTGGTAAACGGCAGAGCGCTTCCGAGCGAGAAAGAAATAACAGAAAAAATAACGGCTGATTTCCCCAATATAGTCAGTCTTATGCTCAATACCAATACAGAGAATACAAACGTCGTGCTTGGCAAGGAATATCGTATTTTGCGCGGCAGAGACTACATAGAGGACGTGCTTTGCGGTCTGCGCTTCCGCATAACCGCGCAGTCGTTTTATCAGGTCAACCGAGAGGGAGCGGAGCTTCTTTACGGACTCGCGGCAAAAGAAGCGGAGCTTGACGGTACACAGAGGGTCGCCGACCTTTACTGCGGCACTGGCACGATAGGTCTTTCCGTATCGGATAAAGCAAAAAAGCTTGTTGGTATCGAGATAGTGCAGTCAGCGGTTGAATGTGCTAAGCAAAACGCAAAATACAATGGTATAGATAATGCCGAGTTTTACTGCGCGGACGCAGGAAACGCACAAAATATACTGACCGCCATGGGCGGAGCGCGCCCTGACGTCGTCATCATCGACCCACCGAGAAAGGGAAGCACAAAGGAGCTTGTGGAGTGTCTTTCATCTCTTGGCGTACCTAAAATCGTCTACGTCTCCTGCGACCCGACAACACTCGCCCGCGACTGCGCGTGGTTCAAAGAGGCGGGTTACAAGATAGGCAGCGTTCAGCCGGTTGATATGTTCCCCCGTACAGGACATGTCGAGTCGGTCGTTTGTCTGTCACGAAAATAAGCGATTTTGACACTAAAATGGGCATTTTTCAGCCTTTTGAGCGCATTTTTCGATAAAACAGGTGTTCTTTTTCGTGTTTTAACGATTTTTAACATAGGGACAAATGTGATTTTCAACCTATGGTCGAAAATCAAAATACAGCAGTTTTGGGAAACATATTGGGAAAAACCTCTGTTTTTGCCTTGAAATTGCACATTTTTTGCAAAAACGCAAAATTTCAGATAAAAAACATCCGTTGATATGTTTCCACGTACCGATTAAATACAAAAATACAACGAAAAAGGAACAATTATATGCCACTATGTTATAAGATATTCAAAGAAAAAGACCATGCAGATGGTTTTATAGAGGGTAACATATATTTCAGTGCCGCTGGCAGGTTTATGAATGAAAGGGATAATCAGCGACAATATTCAGAAGGTACTGTCCCTATTTATACCCATCCTTGCTATATAGAGAACATTCAAGTGCCAAATCCTTATTACCAATCGTATGATGAAACTTTACGTGTACCCTTATTTTGTTGCACTTCAATCAACCAAAACAATGCGGTTTATGACGAAGGTAAACTGACCATTCTAATTCCTCCTGAAAACAAGATATTAGGAAGGCATCTGGTATATTTCGATACGGATGAACTTTTTCGGCTGATTAGCGAAGGGGTTAAGGAAGATAATTGGGGAATACGTGGAGAAAAAATAATCTACTATGATTTTGATAAATTACAAGATGATTCATGGCTCACAAAAATACATAATTTTGTTGACCCATTATTCATACATGATGCGAAACACAATAACCAAAATGAATTTAGGTTTGTTTTAACAAATAACTTGCTTCCAAAAGGAGCAATAGATCTAACATTGCACTGCGGTGAATGGCATATTAAACCACAGTATATTGAATTGGCGTAATATATGTTTTCGCTTATTTCATTAAGGCGCAGTTTTAAAATTGGAGCGTGTAAAAATGAAAAGAAAATCAAAACTAATATATTTAATTCTCTGCATTCTAATTGTTTTAATAAGTTTAGCTGGCTGTGCCGTTGAAATCTCCGATGATAATACTGACAAATTTGACTATGATAAGTTTGATTTTGAAGAAATTGAAGGCGGATATGAAATGTCACAGAAAATATTGACAGGATTATTCTCGTCTAACAAGTATGAAGGCGTTCTACAAATACCCGAAACCTATGAAAAAAAGCCAATCATAGCGATAGGTTATATGGGAAGTAGCTTTGGAAGAGGAATTACTGAGCTTATAGGATCTAAAAATTTAGTAGCTATCAATTCGTGGACTTTTGCTGGAAGAGACGGACACTCCATGGGAAATTTAGAAAGAGTCGAATTTCCAAAAGACGGGAACTTAAAAAGAATTGATGATATGGCTTTCTTTAAGTGTAGCAATTTATCAACAGTAATTGTTCCTTGTAGTTTTGAAAGCTTTGGGAACGGCGTTTTTGAAGGGTGCGGAAATCTAACAACACTGGTAATTTATAATCCAACTCCGCCTAGTATTGGAGATATATTTAATCAAACTCCATCGGAATATTGGCAAACTAAAGTACACCCCTCTTTCACGGTGTATGTGCTTGACGATGCCGTTGAAACGTACCAACAATCAGCATGGGCACAATATTCAATCAAACCAATTTCAAGTATTGAACACATTCTCAAAGAAGAAAGCTCAATTAGCAATGTTATAGAAGATGAAGCAAACACTACTAGCACGGATATTGAGCAACCTCAAAACAATGTTAATATTGGTTCAATTATAGCGAGTATTGTTGTCGGTATTGTTATAATCGTTCTTTGTGTGTTTTTAATTATTGACTATAAGAATAAAAAGATTGTTGCTGAAAAAAGTGAAAAAATCAATGCGTTACTTTCTTTAAACAGCACCACACATTTTACAACATTACAATCCAAATATACAAATCATACGACCTGCAATTCAAAAAGGCAGTTGGATAATTTGTCTTTGTATGATTATTTGGTATCATTAATTGATTCAAATGAGTCATTTTATCGTAGCATAATCCAAACAATTTCCTCAAATAAAAAAGAATATAACAAATATATTAATCAAGTGCGCAATATTAAATCGAGTGCTACTGAAGAATTTTGCCAATCTTTTGGATTTACTATAACCAATTTTTTGAAATATGAGGAACGGATTTTTAAAAAGAAAATATTAAAAGAACCACAAGTAAATGTGGAGATATATTGCAAAGCTACATACATATCTCCGCAAGGGCGAAACCATTATTGGAAAGATCGTAGTTTTTATTATGGAGAATTGGAAAGTATTTTTAAGGAGACGATTGAGGCCAAAAAACAACGCCAAACACGACAACACCAAATCGAAGTAGAACGTGCTAAAATGACAAACTCTTTAAGATATGATATTTTAAAGCGCGATAATTTCCGATGTCAAATATGTGGCTCTAATGCCCAAGATGGAGTTAAATTGCATGTAGATCATATAATTCCCGTTTCCAAGGGCGGACAAACAGTTGCGGGCAATTTAAGAACACTTTGCGATAGATGTAATATGGGGAAAAGTGATAAAATGTAATATCGATTTTGGACCAATATTGCATTCCAACTCTAAAAATTGAGACTTTTTGCACTTACAACCCCCGTTTTTCGGCTAAAATGAGACCTTTTGCTCTCTTGACCCACGTCGAGTCTGTCGTTTATCTTACGAGAAAAAATAAGCAAAAGATTTACGTTCAAAATCACCCCCGCCGTGTCATCCTGAGTGGAGCGAAGCGGAATCGAACTTTTTCGTCCGAGATCCCAAA
>JAZSNX010000128.1:0-4664 GCA_045536665.1 Eubacteriales bacterium | reverse complement strand
GAGTACGCTTTCGCTAACGGACTTGATGACAACCCCGCGGGCTGGAGCTTTGAGCAGATGGCGGAGTACATCAAGGAAAAGGGAATAGTCTGCCCCGATTGCGGCGGCACGGATTTTGCCGATATCAAGAAGTTTAATCTTATGTTCAAGACCTATCAGGGCGTAACAGAGGACTCCACCACAGAGCTTTATCTCCGTCCCGAGACAGCTCAGGGAATCTTCGTTGACTTCGCGAGCATTCAGCGCTCGGCAAGAAAGAAGCTGCCCTTTGGCGTATGCCAGATAGGTAAGTCCTTCCGTAACGAGATAACCCCCGGTAACTTCACGTTCCGTACAAGAGAGTTTGAGCAGATGGAGCTCGAGTTCTTCTGCAAGCCCGGTACTGATCTTGAATGGTTTGCTTTCTGGAAGGAATACTGCCGCAAGTGGCTGGTTGACCTCGGCATGAGAGAGGAAAACCTCAAGCTGCGTGACCATAGCCCTGAGGAGCTCTGCTTCTACTCCAAGGCTACGACCGACTTTGAATTTTTGTTCCCGTTCGGCTGGGGCGAGCTTTGGGGCGTTGCGGACAGAACCGACTACGACCTCTCACAGCACGCTAAGCATAGCGGTAAGGATATGATGTATTTCGATCCCGAGACCAATGAGAAGTACGTACCTTACGTTGTTGAGCCTTCTCTCGGAGCTGACCGTGTTGCTCTCGCGTTCCTTGTTGACGCTTACGACGAGGAGATCGTTGATCCCGCTAAGAACGACATTCGTGTAGTTCTTCATCTGCATCCGTTCCTCGCGCCCTTCAAGGCGGCTGTGCTTCCTCTCTCCAAGAAGCTCTCCGAGGGAGCGGAGAAGGTATTCGACGACCTCTCGAAGTACTTTAACGTTGACTACGATGAGGCAGGCTCTATCGGAAAGAGATACCGCCGTCAGGACGAGATCGGAACACCTCTTTGTATCACCTATGACTTTGATTCCGAGGTCGACGGTTGCGTGACCGTGCGTGACAGAGACACTATGGAGCAGGTAAGAATACCTGTCGGTGAGCTCAAGGCATACATCGAGGAAAAGATAGCATTCTAAAAAAACGCCCCTACGGAGCTTACCGTAGGGGCAAAATTTCGGACCAATCGAGAACTATTCAGAATAACAGACAATGAAGATTTTTTCACCAAAATTATTTTCGGCCTTCAAGGGCTATAACGGACATAAGCTCGTGAGTGATCTTATCGCGGGACTTATCGTCGCCATAATCGCCCTGCCGCTTTCAATCGCCCTTGCTATTGCCTCGGGAGCGTCTCCCGCGCAAGGACTTTATACGGCTATCATCGCGGGTCTCGTCATTGCCGCGCTTGGCGGCTCAAACGTCAATATATCAGGTCCTACCGCGGCATTCGCGACCATCGTTGCGGGTGTCATCGCGTCGAACGGATTCGAGGGACTTGTGATAGCAACCGTTATGGCGGGTATCATACTTATCGTGCTCGGTATATGTCGTGTTGGTAATCTCATTCGCTATATGCCGCATACCATAACCGTTGGCTTTACGTCGGGCGTTGCGCTCACTATACTTATAGGTCAGATAAAGGACTTCTTGGGACTTGACTTTGGCGGCGCGAGACCCGTCGAGGCAGGGGAGAAGCTTGTCGAGATAGTCAAGAGCTTCGGTACTCTCAGCTTCAAAACGCTTGCCGTTGGCGCTATCGGACTTGCGATACTTATCGTTTGGAATATCCTCGGTCAGAAAACGACGGGGGTCGCAAAACAGATATTTACTAAGATACCCGCATCTATCATAGCGGTTATCGTGGGAATACTCATAGTACGGTTTACACCTCTCAAGGTGGCTACCATAGGCACGCTCTATCCCGACCTCTCCGCGGGACTTCCTAAATTTACTCTGCCGAGCCTCAGCCTTGACACGGTCATAGCCGTCATTCCCGACGCCTTTACCATCGCGATACTTGCTGCTATAGAGTCGCTCTTGTCTTGCGTTGTATCAGACAAAATGATAGGAGATAAACACAATTCCAATACCGAGCTTATCGCGCTTGGTACGGGTAATATATGCTCAGGACTTTTCGGCGGAATACCCGTAACAGGGGCTATCGCGAGAACGGCGGCGAAGTCAAAAACGGCGGTCGCACACCCGTAGCGGGTATAGTGCACGCGCTGGTGTTGTTGCTTTTCCTTGTCGCGCTTATGCCCGTGGCAAAGCTAATACCGATGCCCATAATTGCCGCTATACTCTTTATGGTGGCGTATAATATGAGCGAGTGGCGTGAATTTGTCGGCATATGTAAAACGGGCAAGGTAGGGAACATCATAGTTCTCGTCGTTACTTTCCTTTTGACCGTCATACTCAACCTTGTATTCGCGATTGCCGTTGGCATAGCGCTGTCTCTCATATTCTGGCTCATATCGAGAAGAAAGACTAAGAATCGGGAATAATAGAACGAATAATAGAACGAATAACAGAACGAATAATAGAACAAAAAACAGACACGCAAGATCGTTTGGTCTTGCGTGTCTGTTTTTTTTCATTATGTCAACTTTTCAAACACAAGCTGTGGGTCTATTATACTGTCGGTACAGCTTGCCATCAGGTAAAAGCCCTCGCCGAGATGGAACGCAAGTGTGCCCGTTGTTCCCAAAACATCACCCGCGGCAACAAGATCTCCGATCCTCACGCTCGTCTCGCTAAGTCCGAAATACCAAAGCTTTATGCCAAGTCCACAGTCAACTACCACATATTTGCCCATCATTTTATTCTCAGCGACGGCGCATACACGTCCGCCTGCCGATGAACGCACATCAACGCCAAAGCCGTTCGACACCTCGTATCCCACAAAGGGAGAGACGTAAAATTCAGGACCTATAAGCGCGCTGTCGCCAAAAATAGACATCGCCGTGTAGCCAAGCTCGGTGGGGGACAACTGCGAGCCACCAAGGAATATCTTGTCGTTGGTCTTACTCGTAAAAATAGTCTTGTTGACTTCAAGCGCGTCGAGTGAAGCGCTGATGCTTTCCTTGCTGATCTCACCTGAGCCTTCGAGCGACACATCAAACGATTTTGCTGATATACCGTAGGATACGTTTATGGTGTATACCTTGTCAGCGTATCCGTGAGGATATGGAATGGCTACGTATGCCGTCTTACCGATGAAGTAAGGATTTGGCGCGGCGGCAGAATCGGGGAAGGTCAGCGAAAGCCTTGATGGGTTGGATATGTTCGTTGCCTTGATAACAACAAAGCCGTCGGGGGCGAGCTCGGTTGAGTTTATTGAAAACTCAGCGCGGTTGTGGATTATCACCTTGAATTGATACGAAATCTTCCCGTAATAGAGCTTGCCCTTGCCCTCGAGCCACTCCGCGTCAATGCTTATAAGCAGCTCAGTGCTCGTGTCAAGCGTTACGGTCTCAAGCTCCTCAAGAGTACCGCTGAAAACGGTCTTGTCGCCGTCCTGAACTACGACAGCGCATTTGTCCGGCTCACGTTCAAACGCAAAGGACATTCCGCCCGATACGTCGTAGGTGATCACGTCCGTAGCGGTCTTTATAAGAGTGGCTCTCTTGAAGCTGCTGTCGATAGCCTTGTATCTCCAGCTTGCCGTCGTGGGCATTATGCTCTGAGAGTCTGCGGTAAGCAAAAGCGGGGGAGTAGCGTCCGTATATAGCAGCTCAGCAAACGAGGACGACAGGAAAAAGTCGCTATATGTATTCGCTATTTTGTAATACTGTCCGTTACTGTCAACGCAGTAGCTGCTGCCGTGCGTGAAAGAGAAATAACAGGTAAGCTTGGTAACGCCCTTTTGCTCGATTATCTCGGCGATGATAGGCTTCTCCGTAGCTATCTCCGCGGTGATGGGAGAGGTCTTTTCCATATTGTCCTTTATGGAAAGGAATATGTTTGCCAAGGACTCGTTAGCCGCATATTCTCTTGAATAGGTCTGTCTGAACAGCTCGTTGCCCTCAAGGTCGTATATGATGACAGTCGGCGTGTCCTCGGGCTCGCTCGACTTTACAGTCGTGTATATCGCGTTTGATATTGCGAGAAACGTGGGAAAGAGGATACATACCGCTATAAGCGATATGAGCAATAGCTTTTTGAGCGACAGCTCGGCGAAAAAAGCGGCTATGCGGTCTTTAAGCTCGTTGAACATACGTATCTCCTTCCTCTATATAATAAGTCATTCTTTATTATACACCAATAAGGAGATAAGGTCAAGAGTTATTTTTTAAATTACCGTATAAGTTAATCCATAGCTCTGCGCGTAAGCAAGAGCGAACGAGCCGCTATGGCAGTAGAGCGTCAGTGAGTCCTGCGCCTCTCCAAAGGCGAGATAGCCAATGCTCTTAACGCTTGAGGGGATAGTAACTGAGCGTAAGGACACACAGCCGTTAAAGGCAAACCAGCCGATGTTCTCAACGCCGTCGGAGATTATGACGCTTTTTATGCTCGTTCCCTCAAACGCCCCGTCGGAAATAGCCGTAACACGGTAGCCGTCGACCGACGCTGGAATGACGATATTCTCGTCATTTCCCGTGTACCCCGTAAGAGTGGCGGACGTGCCTGATATTATGTATTTAAAAGAAGGAGTTACGTTCACGGTCGAGTCATTAACTGTCTCGTCCTTTTTTTCGGCGTCAGCCTTGAGAGCCTCTATAAC
>JAZSNX010000073.1:0-3081 GCA_045536665.1 Eubacteriales bacterium | reverse complement strand
TACCACAACTGCGGCAAGGACGAGGATGCGATCTACCACATCGACAAAGCCATAGAGCTGGCGCTCCCCGACAAATTCTACGGCGTTCTTGCCGAGTACTGCCGTGCACTCGATACACTTATGGAAAAGCGCCTCTCTCTTATCGACGAGGAAGCTTGGAAGGAAGTCAAGAAGCTCTATAAGATATATAACGAGGGTTGGTCAAAGCTCTCGGGTGCAGTCCGAGGAAAGACGATACTGACCACACTTTCCGATAAGGAGCGCGAGGTTGCCAAGCTCGCCGCCTTCGGAATGGGTAATCAAGAGATTGCGGATCATCTGCACATATCGCTCTCTGTTGTCAAGCAAGCGGTGCGTATTGTAAGCGAAAAATCGGGTCTGCCGAGGTCAGAATTTGCCGCGATTTTGTAATTTTATATATCCCAAACACCCTGGGAAAGATATATAAAATTTTGTCAAAAGCCAAAAATGCCCCAAAAATCAGACCTAAAAAAGTGATTTTAGGTAATACCGCAAACAGGAAAAGTCTGCTATACTATTATCAAACGGTATGGCAGATTTTTCTTTTTGACAAAAGACGAAAGGAGTCTGATATGTTAAGCAGTTTATTTCAGAACAATATTCAGCCTGCGGAGGTTACCCACAAGGAAGGTGAGCTTTACAAGGTTGTAACTACCTTTGGTAAGACCTTTGAGCTGAGGTACGGTTACTATCAGGAATGCGACCGACAGAGTCCACTATGCGACCCTGTTGTGATCTATCCCGACTTTACAAAAGAACCTGTTTACACGGATGAGGGAACGCCGTTCGTTACGATGGTGCAGAATGCTTGTAAGAGCTACAGGGGAGACACAAAACGCACCCCTGACACTACCTGTGATGAATGTAAATATTTTCAGTGTGGTGAAGATTGGATAGGTATTTGTAAATGTGTCTTGCGACAAAAAAAGAAGGAGTAGGAAACACAATATATACGTATAATGGTAGAAAACACCGAGGCAAGACCTCATAACATAAACAACGATAAGGAGTATACTATGAAAAAAATTATTTTGGCTTTATTATCTATCACAATGATAGCAACAATGCTTATTGGCACAACGGTTTTTGCGGGAACTGAAGCTACGGATATCATCCCCGTTCCCGAAGTGCCGGCTATTGACAGACCCTATAAGACGATAGGGGAGCTTGGAATTGATTTTGAGGAGATCGATGCGTATTTCCCTCAGAATATCGAAATAAGATACGAGGGCGGCAAGGTCTACGTTGAGGATTTCGGCGCAAGCTCCGTAGAGATTTATGACTCCGGTATTTATAAGTACGTTTCCCTTGAGCTTATAGACGGTTATTGGACTGCGGAATTATCTGTTGCCCCTACGATTGTATTCGTTTATTCCTACGAGCCCTCCCTTGGCGACAGGTATTTGAACGTAGCATATCACGGAGACGGTCAAAGAGACCATTATATAAGATTAAATGACAGTGTTATTGGCGTAGAGGTTAGCTTTTCATTTGAATATGAAAACGTAACGGTTTTATACCAATCCGGAAACTACTATTACGAGGACAGATACGAGAACGGAGTTCTTGATACTCACGGCGTATCAAATCGTGAGGACAAAGAGGGTATCAACCAGGTTCTTTACGGAAGCGATGGCAAAATCCGCTATTGCACGTTATACATTGACGGTTATTACCACTATTTCCCCGAGCAGGGCTGGTCGTCTAACTGGGAGATTTTTGTAGCTTGCGACGCTCCCGAGGGATACGAGAATATTGACGAGACCTATTTCACCGCAAATAAGCCCTCGCTCATTTGCAGTGCAGCAAGCGGAGATGATATGTTGCACGATATGTCGACAGCTTATTGCACAACCACCTCTACCTGTAAGAACGGCTGCGGATATACCGTAGGAACAATCGAGCATCATGATTGGCAGATCGTGGACGGCAAAAAGGAATGCTCGCTTTGCGACGCGGTGTTCTTCCCCGATTTCGAGTTCATTGACCGCACGTATAATAATCTTGAGGAATCGGGCTTCCCTTACGATGAGCTCAAAGCGCTTTTCCCCAAAGTACTGACCGTTAAATACGAGGACGGCAAGTATATGGTAAAGGATGTTGGCGCGGATATAGCTAAAGCGTATAATAACGTAGACTATAAAGACATCGAGCTTTCTCTTGTCGACGGCTGGTGGATGTGCGAGCTTGACGAGGAGATATACAACGATGAGAGCATTCTGCTCTTCGTTCGTTTCGAAGGCGAGATTGACGGTATTTATTGGAATATAACTTATACCAACGGAACAGTAAACAGCGACTTGTACTTAATGTCAAGGAGTGACGATCTTGGCGTATCGGTACATTATGATGATTATGATCGGGTCGTCTCTATGTATTACGTAGGAGACAGACTGTATAATGATACGTATAAAAACGGTGCATTAGATTCGCAGGAGGCCTCCTTGTATGTTGGTGAAGACCATGTCTATATCGCATACCTTGCCGACGGAAGCTTTAAGAGAGCGTACATATATATAGACAATGAGTGGTACTATTATTACCCGGATGGAAGCTGGGAGAAGGGCGTTGAAGCGCTGCTCACCCCTCCCGCGGGATATGAGAACGCTGACGTTGCGTATTTTGAATCAATACTTCCCACAACTATAAATTGCGCGCACGAAAATATGAAAGCGGCAGATTGCGAAAACCCGGAATACTGCCTAACCTGCGGCATCGTTTCTGAAGGCAGCGAGCCACTCGGACATAACTACGTGGGTGAGCTGACTGTAAATAGCACCTGCTCGTCTGTTGGCGAGATGACCTACGTTTGCCAGAATGATGCATCTCACGTCTATACCGAGGAGGTAGCGATCGATGAGAACGCACACGCTTGGAACGAGGGCACAGTAACGACCGATCCTACTTGCTCCGCCGTTGGCACAAAAACTTATACTTGTACGCACAACAACGAACACACCAAGACCGAAGAGGTGGCGATCGATGAGAACGCACACGCTTGGAACGAGGGCACAGTAACGACAAGTCGGATCGTAGCCATGTCGTTCTGTGAGCCAAGGA
>JAZSNX010000194.1:0-8103 GCA_045536665.1 Eubacteriales bacterium | reverse complement strand
AATCAAGATTGACCGCCTCAAGCGAGCCCTTATTCTCTATCAATATCGCGCCGTCCGCGACTTCCTTGATAATACCCGTGAGCGTTTGGGAATTGAAGGTGTAAACTATACATTCCTTATCTATAAATCTTTTTGCCGTTTCTCTCATGACCGTGCTATCCTCTCTATTTGATTTTGTTATTATTCTTTTTACCATAGCTCTTTCGTTTTGTTTTATTATCAAAACGATTATGATGAGCATAAATATCGGTATAAAATACGTAGCGCTCATTCTGCCGTCCTCTTACGCTTCGCGCTTATTACGCTGAAATATCCAAGCACGACCGACACCGCAAATCTTATGGCGCAGGTAGCGAGAAGTCCTATGCAGAAGCCCCAGAAGCCACCGAGAAGCGCCGACGGAATGCATATCGCGGCAAACGACACGGCATACGCTATGTTTACGTAAAGCTGATATCTTGACTTGGCAAATCTCAACAGCACTACCGTTATGACGTTTGCGATGAAGTACAGCACCTGTGAAAGATTGGTTACTATGAAGTATTCCTTGATATCCGCCATCTGGTCGGGATAAAGTATGGGGATTATTATGTAAGAGCCAAGCGTGCAAGCCGCTGTTCCCAGCACGGCACAGACGAGCGCGCCGCCAAATATCAGGTTCATTGCCTTGAGCGAAAGGTCGCCCTTGTATTTTGATAGATATCCTATGACTACACCGCTGAGTGGTACTGTGAGAAGCGCGATGGTCTTTCCGAGAAGCGATGCAAGATAGTATTCGGTTACCGCCACCTCGCCAAGTATCGGCTTTAGCATTATTCTATCAGCGTTGAAGATGAGGTTTGATATAGCCTCTGAGCCAAAAAGTATAAGCACAAGCTTCAAAAGCTCACCTGTTCCCTCTCCGTATATAGCGCCGTCTACTCTGAATATCTTACCTCTTATGAGCACGTAAACAAGTCCGAGCAGCTCACCGACCAGAAGAGTGAGCGGCCAAAGTCCCGTAACGTAAAACAGCGCGATGCCAATGAGATATCCAACACCGATAAAGGCGTAATAGAGGAAAAAGCTCTTATAATTGAGATAGAGCTTATACTCAACGTCCGCGTAATATCGCCACATCGTAGCGACAGTAACGCAACCGAAAAGCAGTGTCTCGGGTATTGTCAGTTCAACTCCGCCGAAAAAGGCTATCAGGATCGCCGCCCCAAACGCGAGAACAGATGCGCCGAAAAGCATACCGAGATACGGTGAGTTGCGCGTTGTCTCGGTAGCGCTCTTTCTCATTCTTGCGTAGTTCACCGCTATTCCGAGAGAAATAGCGAATACGTTCATAAGCGAGATAAGGTAAAGTATATTACCGAGCGCCGCCTCGCCAGCGCGTCTCTCCCAAAAAGGATAAACGGCAAACTGCAACGCGACGTTCATAAATACAAGTCCCGCTATACTCCATATACTGTCGGACAGTATCTTCTTTTTTTGTTCCATATATAAGCACCTCTTATAGGTTTTGTTCCGTTAGATTATATCACACATCTGTATTTTTGTCAACATTGGATGCCTGTGTCCTTACGTCTTCCGCTACGGAGAGTATCTTTGAGAGCCTTGCGTTGAGCCCCGACTTCGATATTGGCGGATTATGAAGCAAGGCAAGCTCAGAGAGCGATGCCACGTCGTTCTCCACGCGCAATCTCGCGGTGTACTCAAGCTCCGCGCTGAGAAGCGCGAGCTTGTCCGTTCTTTCAAGATATCTTATAGCCTCAACGTGCCGTCTTGACGCGCCGACAGAGCGCTTTATGTTGCTTGTCACGCAGTTAGCGCCTCTGTTCTCGTTACTTCGTATCTCTCTCTCGATAGATAGATTTGTCACATCAAAGCTTGAATTGGATGCGCCGAGAATATACAAAAGATCTGATATCCTTGCGTTGCTCTTATAGTAAAGGCCTATGGTCTCACCTCGCTTCACTCTGCTCGGGGCGGCGACGGCTTTTTCAAGTATTTTGGACAGAGCGTCCGCGCGCGCGTCATTTATCATCGAAAATTCGACGTGATAGCCACTTTTCGGTATACTGACGGTAGCACACGACATAAATACGCCGCGTAAAAACCTATTCTGACAATCCTCACATCTGAAGCCAATAGCGTCCTTGGCGCTTTTTTCTCGGGTATCTATATCAGAAAGTACCGTCGACAATGCCTTTGAGCCGAAGGTTAGCGTATATCCGCGGTGTCCTCCTCTTGCGCTGTTTGTTATTTCCGTGTGTGTTCCCGTAAAGAAATGCGTGTCTATCAGCTCCGCGGCGCGCTCTGCGTCGGTAGCACGATAAAAAAAGCTTTTATATCGCTTGGTGCTTTCCTCTTTTTTTGCTCCGTAAAGCAAGCCGCACAAAAACGCCTTCTTGCAGCACGTCCTGCTTAATATCATATCGTAAAGCTCACAAGCTATCTCCTCGGTAAAGCTCATTTCCCCTCCGTCATCATTTTATAACTTCAACTTCTCTGTAAAGCGTGATGCCAGTTTGCTTGTAGACTGTGCTTCTCACAAGCTCCTCAAGGCACATAACATCATCAAAGCTCGCGTTTCCCTTGTTAACGATAAAGCCCGCGTGCTTTTCCGAGACCTGAGCATCTCCTACGCTCACACCCTTAAGTCCGCAAATATCTATAAGCCTTGCGGCAAAATCTCCCTCGGGGCGCTTAAAATAGCTTCCCGCGCTTGGGTACTCAAGCGGCTGCTTCTCACGTCTTTGCGCCGCAAGCTCTTTCATGCGTTCACTTATCTCTGCCTTTTCCGCATACTCAAGCTTGAGTGCTGCTCCAAGACAAACGAGATCCCTTTTTCCCATATAAACGCTATGGCGGTAGCCAAAAGCGTGATCTCTGATCGGTAGCAGCTGTCCGCTCTGCTTGTTGATCGCGATGCTTTCCACCACGACATCCGACATCTGTCCGCCGTACGCTCCCGCGTTCATAAACACAGCTCCGCCCACACTTGCGGGAATTCCCGACGCAAATTCCATTCCGCCAAGCCCCGCCTTACAAGCCGCATTCGCCACCGCGGCAAGACTTGCTCCCGCATCGCAGTAGATGTGGGTTTCGTCTACCCTTATACCGTCCATTTTAGTCGTAAAAACAGCTGCTATATCAAGCCGTCCGTCCGCAAAAAGCGTATTTGAGCATTTGCCCAACACATATGACCTAAGTTCAGCATCCCTTAGAACTGCAAGGCATTCTATCAGCTTCAGTCTGCTGTCGGGAAACAGAGCAAGCGCGCACGTACCGCCTATACGAAATGTTGAAGCGTTCTTAAGGCTGTAGTCCGTTTTATATTCGATCTCGTACTTTTGCAGCTCCCTCAAAATACTTTCGGATACCATATCAGTCCTCACTTAAAATAAAGTTTACTACCTCGTCAAAGCGTCTCGCAACAAACGTGAGCTTCATATCCTCGGGCGCACTTTTTCCCGAAGGATTATACCAGCACGTATCTATGCCGTAATTTATACCGCCCCTCATATCAGAGGTCAGTGAATCACCGATGATAAGCGCATTTTGTGCCTCAAAGCCATCTATATGCTCCGCTACGTACTCAAAATACTTAACGGACGGCTTTTCAACACCGATAGCGTCGGATATGAATACACCGTCGAAATACTTATCTATCCCACAGCGAGCGTATCTGCCCTTCTGGATAAATTCAACACCGTTCGTCACTATGTACATCTTTGCCTTGCCGCACAGAGTCTCGCACATTCTCTCCGCGCCGTCAAGAACATATCCCTTGGTGGAAAGTGTGTGCATATAGTCCTTTGCCATCTCCTTAGCGTCAAGCTCAGCTCTGCCAATAGCCTCAAAGAAAAGCTCAAAGCGCTTATAAAGCAGGACCTTCTTCTCTATCTCGCCACGCTCAAGCTTTTTCCAAAGCCCGTCGTTTATCTCGCTGTAAAGAGCGACCGCCTCATCGTCCGCAATAATTCCTCTCATCGCGAGCGCCTCTCTTACAGCCTCGTCCTCGCTTCTCTTAAAATCAAGCAGAGTTCCGTCAGCGTCAAACAACAAAAACTTATATTTCACAGTCCACCTCTAATAAAAAACTATACGTTACACTATATTATACTATGTTTTTCTCTTTTTTTCAACAGCTACTGAAAATTTATGCAAATATCTCTTGAAAAAAAGCGGCAAATGAGGTATAATAGTATAATGTATAGTTATGATTATATATAAAGCATTCAGGAGTTATTATGAAGATCATCGGCGTTACTGGTCCTACGGGCTCGGGAAAAACCGTTTTAACTGAATATTTCAGAGGGCTCGGTGTTCCCACTATCGATGCCGACGCGCTTTATCATTCTATGCTCGTGCCACCGTCTCGGTGTCTTGACGCTATAAAGGACGCGTTTGGCCAGAGCGTGATAGCGCCCGACGGCTCTCTTGACAGAGCATCTCTTTCAAGCATCGTATTTTCCGACAGCGATAAGCTTGAGCTGCTCAACAGGACTGTTCTGCGTATAGTTATCGAGCGCACACGCGAGCTCATCGCGGAGCTTGAGGCGAGGGGCGAGAGCGCTGTGCTCGTTGACGCGCCTACGCTTATAGAGGCGGAGTTCGACAAGGAGTGTGATTCGGTTGTCGTTGTTATCGCTCCGCGTGAGGAGCGCATACGCCGCATCTCCGAGCGTGACTGCATTGATGAAGCACACGCAACAGAAAGAGTAATGGCGCAAAAGCCAGATGAGTTTTACACGTCTGTTGCGGATCACGTAATAATAAACGATAAGGGCGAGTCGGAATACGCAAAAGAGATACGTCAGCTCGCCTCAAGGCTTGGATATTAAAAGCACAACGAAAGGAGCGCTTATGAGCAGCCGCGCAAAACGTACACTTACGGTAATAATCATTATAGTATGCGCAATAATACTCGGTGTTGTCTTAGACCTCGTTTGGGGCGCAATAGAAAAAAAGACACATCCTGAGGATTACAAGTTATATATATCTCAATACTCGGCCGAGTATAACGTACCCGAGACTGTGATATACGCGGTCATAAAGGTTGAGAGCGATTTCGACCCCCAGGCAAAGTCAAGCGCGGGGGCAAGAGGGCTTATGCAGATGATGCCCAAGACCTTTGAATGGCTGACGGGCGAGGAGCATCTTGGAGAAAATCTCAGCTCCTCTGAGCTTTTCGACCCCGAGGTCAGCATACGGTACGGTACATATTATCTCAACTACCTTTACAAGAAGTTCAACTACAATTGGGATACGGCACTCGCGGCTTATAACGGTGGTGAGGGCAACGTCGCGAAGTGGTTGCGAGACCCGAATTACTCAGACGATGGAATAACGCTCAAGGACATTCCCTTTGATGAGACAAAGAATTACGTAAAAAAGGTAAACACGGAGATAGATACATATAAAAAGCTCTATTATGAGCAGAATGAGGTACAAAAATGAGCAATGAGAATTTGATCTATAAAAAGAAAACTGTATACGAAAAAGCCGACAAGTCGGTAGTTGCTGCCGCGTTTGATTACGCTGAGGGATATAAAAAATATCTTGACGGCGGAAAGACAGAGCGAGAGGCGCTGAAGCTCTCCGTCGCTATGGCTGAGGCGAACGGCTTTCGCGAGTATCGCATTGGCGACAAGATAAGCGTCGGAGATAAGCTCTACTACAACAACAGAGGGAAAAATCTCTTTGTTTTCTCAGTAGGCAGTGAGCCTATAAACAATGGCATCAGAATGACTGCCGCTCACATCGATGCTCCACGCATCGACCTCAAGCAATGCCCGCTTTACGAGGACGGCGGTATGGCGTTCTTCAAGACGCACTACTACGGCGGCATCCGTAAATACCAGTGGGTAGCAACGCCTCTCGCTCTTCACGGAGTGATCGCCACAAAGGACAATCAAGTTATCGACGTTTGCGTTGGTGAGGACGAGGGCGATCCGCTCTTCTATATCAACGATCTTCTCCCCCATCTCGGACGTGAGCAAGCGAAGCTCCCGCTCTCGGAGGGAATCAAGGGCGAGCAGCTCAACGTGCTTGTAGGAAGCATACCTGAGGGTGATGACGCGTCTGTAAAGCTCGGAGTCCTTAAGCTTCTCAACGAGAAGTACGGTATTACCGAGGACGACTTTCTCTCAGCGGAGCTTTGCGTCGTACCAGCCGCTAAGGCAAGAGACGTTGGATTTGACCGCGCTCTCATCGGCTCTTACGGTCACGACGACCGCGTTTGCGCGTACCCCGCGCTCACCGCTCTGCTTGAGGCAAAGGACAGTGAGCACACGCTTATGTGCATTCTCGCCGATAAAGAGGAAACAGGAAGCGACGGACCTACGGGTATGCAATGCGACCTTATGCTGGATATCATAAACGAGCTCGCGCGTGAGCTTGGCGGAAACGCCGCGGCTGTCAGAGCAAATTCAAAGTGTCTCTCGGCGGACGTATCCGCGGCCTACGACCCCAACTTCGCGGAGGTGTTCGAAAAGCAGAACACTCCCCTGCTCTCCTGTGGCGCGGTATTCACAAAGTTCACGGGCTCGGGCGGTAAGTCGGGCACTAACGACGCAAACGCTGAGTTTATCGGCTGGCTTCGCTCCATACTCTCAAAGGACGGTGTGGTATGGCAAGCCGGCGAGCTTGGAAAGGTCGATATAGGCGGCGGCGGAACTGTCGCGAAGTATATCTCCAAGCACAATATTGAGACAATTGACCTCGGTGTACCCGTGATCTCTATGCACGCGCCATATGAGGTCATAGCGAAGGTAGACCTTTACGAGACCTATCGCGCCATCCGCGCATTCTACAAGTATTGATAATTCCCATACACTTCAAGGAGACCTATGTTAGATAGACTTAAAGAAGCTGAAAAAAGATATATTTCGATTGAAGAGGAGCTTGCCTCGCCGGACGTGTTCTCCGATCAGCAGCGATACACGACGCTTATGAAGGACTACAAGGCGCTCACGCCCATTATTGAAAAATTCCGTGAATACCGCAAGGTCGCGGACGACAACGAGGGAGCGAGAATGATGCTCGATGAATCCCCCGACGCGGAGCTTCGTGAGATGATCTCCGAGGAGATAAAATCCACACGTGAGAGAATGGACGTCCTTCTTGATGAGCTAAAGATACTTCTGCTTCCCCGTGACCCCAACGACGATAAAAACGTTATGGTGGAGATACGCGGTGGCGCGGGCGGTGAGGAGGCGGCGCTCTTTGCGGGTGTGCTTTACCGTATGTACAATATGTACGCCACAGCCGAGGGCTTTAAGGTGTCGCTGATGAACGCAAACGAGACCGAGCTTGGCGGCTTTAAAGAGGTCACCTTTATGATAGAGGGTGACGGCGCTTACTCACGCTTCAAGTTTGAGAGCGGAGTTCACAGAGTACAGAGAGTTCCCGAGACGGAGAGTCAGGGCAGAATACACACCTCGACTGCAACTGTGGCAGTTTTGCCCGAAGCAGAGGAGGTTGACGTTGAAATCAATCCTGCCGATTTGCAGATAGATACTTTCCGTTCAAGCGGTGCAGGCGGACAGCACATCAATAAGACGGATTCGGCAATCAGAATAACACATCTTCCGACAGGACTTGTTGTTGAGTGTCAGGATGAGAGAAGTCAGCACAAAAACAAGGATAAGGCGATGAAAATTCTCCGCTCAAGACTGCTTGAAGCCGAGCGTGAAAAACAGAATGCGGAGATTTCGGGAGAGAGAAAAGCACAGGTCGGTACGGGCGACAGAAGTGAAAGAATAAGAACTTACAACTATCCGCAGGGCAGAGTAAGCGACCACAGAATAGGATTGACTCTTTATAAGCTGGAAGCAATTCTTAACGGAGATTTGGACGAAATTATAGATGCTCTTGTAACTGCCGATACTGCGGAGAAGCTCAAAGCGGGAGAAGCCGCAAACTAAAGCGCATATCGAAAGGTGCAAAACTAAAGTATGGAAACAAAGCTTTTTAAAATTGAATCGGTTAACAATACCGATAAAATAAATGCCGTTTCAAAAATTCTGTCCGACGGCGGATTGGTTGCAATTCCGACTGAAACGGTTTACGGTCTTGCGGCAAATGCTCTCGACCCGAAGGCGGTCAGAA